>JBOGZE010000322.1:0-7968 GCA_050697055.1 Solirubrobacterales bacterium | reverse complement strand
GGGGATGCGGAAGCTCGCCTACGAGATCCGCCAGCGCAACGAGGCCGACTACCGCTTCTACCGCTTCCAGGGCGAGCCCGCCCTGCTCGAGCGCCTCGACCACAGCCTGAAGATCTCCGACGGCACCCTGCGCTTCCGGATCTTCAAGGTCGACCCCGAGACGACCACCAATCCCCCTCCGATGACCGAGCGTCCCGCCGCGGTCGGCGACGGCCGCCCGGATCGCGACGACCGCCGCGAGCGCCGCCCCCGCCGCGAGGACTAGCTCCGCACTTTCCGCCCTTCTTCCGGCCGGGGGGCGAGAAACAGCCGAGCGGCTGCTTAAGATCGAAGTTCGGAATCGAAGGAAGAGGAGCTGATCACTTGGCCGCGAGCAACATCAACATCGTCGCGATCACCGGGAACCTGACGCGCGACCCCGAGCTGCGCTCGACTCCCAATGGGACGTCGGTCTGCAAGATGCGGGTGGCCGTCAACAGCCGCCGCAAGGACGGTGCCAGCGGCGAGTGGGTCGACAAGCCGAACTACTTCGACGTCACCGTCTGGGGCGCGCAGGGCGAGAACTGCGCCAACTACCTCTCCAAGGGCCGCCCGGTCGCAGTCGAGGGGCGCCTCGACTGGCGGGAGTGGGAGGCACAAGACGGCACAAAGCGCCAGGCGATCGAAATAATCGCCAACAGCGTCCAGTTCCTCGGCTCGCGCAGCGACAACACCGGAGGAGGCGGCAACGGCTTCCAGCCCAGTTCGGACGTTCCCGCCGACACCTCGGACTTCGAGGGCGAGAGGGTCAGCGCCGGCAAGTCCGACGACGACATCCCCTTCTAGGACCGATTCCCAACCGGTAGACGAGCCCCGCTTCGGCGGGGCTTTGTCGTCTGTACGATTCGCGCCCGATGGCTAGACAGCAGAGATCAAATTCAGGCCCGAGTGGCGGCGGTGGTCGCTGGCGCCGCGGCCTCAGCGATCGCGGGCGGCCGCGCAAGTACACCACCCTCAAGGTCGATCACATCGACTACAAGGACCTGAACCTGCTGCATCGCTTCATCTCCGACAGGGGCAAGACCCGCTCCCGGCGGGTCACCGGGCTCTCCCGCAAGCACCAGGAGCAGCTTGCCCTGGCGGTGAAGCGCGCCCGCGAGCTGGCGCTGCTCCCCTACGTCGGCGAGCGCTGATCAGATGGCCCAGGCCCTGCTGCTCAAGGACGTCGAAGGACTCGGCGAGGCCGGCGACGCGATCGATGTCAAGCCGGGCTACCTCCGTAACTACCTGGTTCCGCGGAAGCTGGCGCAGCCGGCGACCGATGCCTCCCTCGAGGAGGCCCGGCGCCGGCGCGAGCGGGCCGCGGCCGCGGAGGAGAAGGCCGCCGAGCGCGCCGACGAGACCGCCGGCCTCCTCTCGAAGACCGTCTTGACGATCAGCCACCGGGCGGGCGAGGACGGCAAGCTTTTCGGCTCGGTCACCTCGGCCGAGATCGCCGATGCGATCCAGGCCGCCCGCGGCCTAAAGGTGAACCGGAAGAAGATCCGCCTCGAGGAGCCAATCCGGGAGACCGGGACCTTCATGGTCGAGGTCGAGGTCGGCGGAGGGACCACCGCGAAGGTGAAGACGATCGTCGCCGAGGCGAAGTAGCCCGCCAAAAAAGAAACTTCCGGAAATCCGTGGAACCCGGCTGCAGAAGTTAACCGGGTGTGATTGATTGGAGATTCGCCCAACGGAGCTTCCGCCTCGGGGGAGATCAAACTCCGTAGGGCCCTTATTACGAGGGAGAGTGCCGGCCTGGAGGCCGGCGGCGCCCTGCGCGAGAGAGGAAAGTGGCAGCTACCGACAAGACGAGCATCGTTCCCCCGCAGAACCTCGAGGCGGAGGAGTCGGTGCTCGGGGCGATGATGGTCTCCGAGGCGACCATCGAGCCGGTCATCCTCGACATCCACCTGCAAGCCGAGGACTTCTACCGGGATCGCCACCGGACGATCTTCGAGGCGATCATCCGCCTCAACGAAGCGGCCAGCCCGGTAGACGCCCTCACCGTCTCCGAGGCACTCTCCCAGCACGGCAAACTCGAGGCGGTCGGCGGCCGCGACGTGGTCGCCAGCCTCGCGGCGAAGGTGCCGGCGCCCGGCAGCGCCCGCCACTACGCGCAAATCGTCAAGCAGAACGCGCTCATGCGGCGCCTGGATGGCGCCGCGAAGCGGATCCAGCAGTCGGTTGCCGAGCGCGACGGCGAGCCCACCGAGCTGGTCGAGCAGGCCGAGCGGCTCCTCTTCCAGGTTGCCCACGAGGAGCGCGCCGCCGACTTCCGCGAGCTCAGCGAGATCCTCCACGAGGAGATCGACAAGCTCGAAGCACTCTCCAAGGGGACCGCCGACGCGACCGGGACCCTGTCGGGCTTCCGCCAGCTCGACTCGATCACCGGCGGCTTTCAGTCGGGCAACCTGATCATGATCGCCGCGAGGCCGGCGATGGGGAAATGTCTCCGCGGCGGGGCCTTGATCTACGACGCTCGCACCGGAGCGCGCAGACGAGTCGACGAAGTCGTCGCCTGGCACGAAGCTGGCGAGGAGATCTGGGTCGCAGCCACCGGTCCCGACCTCAAGCTACGTCCCGCCCTCGTCTCCCATGCGATCCGCAGCCGCAAACAGATGCTCTACCGGCTGACCACCCGGCTTGGGCGGAGGGTCGAGGCAACTGCGAAGCATCCGCTCTTGACGCTCGAGGGGTGGCGACCTCTGGAGGATCTGTCGCAGGGCTCCCGAATCGGTGTTCCTCGATGGCTGCCCCGGATGGAACCGGTCAGGTCAATGTCGGATGACGAGCTTGTTCTGCTCGCGGCCCTCATCGCCGACGGGTCGATCATCGATGGAACTCCGACCTTCTACTTTGGTGAGAACTCGCCCGTGCGATCCACGGTTGAGAAGGCCGCGGAGGACTTCGGGCTTGTTTTCAACGTCGGGCCCGACGGACGGTACGCGTGCCTTAGCTGCGGAGATGGCATTGAGAGGGACGTTCGCGGCTTCAAGCGCAACCCGTTGACGGTGGTGTGTGAACGTCACGGCGTCTGGGGCAAATGCTCCGAGGACAAGTTCATCCCGGAAGCGATTTTCGAGCTGTCGGATTACCAGATCGCGCGGTTTCTGTCGGTGCTCTTCGGATGCGACGGCTATATCCACTGCACCGATCGCTTGTCACACGTCGGCTACTGCACGATCAGCGAGCAGCTCGCTAAGGATGTCCAGCATCTCCTCCTCCGCTTCGGAATCGTTTCCACGATTCGAACGCTGAAGCGCAAGGTCTACGAGGGAACCGGAAAGGTCGCCCGCGAAGTGCGAATCACCGACCAGGTCAGCCTCGGTCGCTTCGCGATGAGCATTCGGGTTGTCGGTAAGGAGCCTGCCCTTTCGACCGTCCTCGAGCGGCTGGCGACTTCCGAGTCGATGACGAATGTCGACACGGCCCCTGTCGACGTCTGGGACCGTGTGCTGGCGGCCAAGGGTGAGCGCAGCTGGGCGGACGTGAGTGAATCCGCAGGCTATCCCCGCAATCACAACTGGCACGTAGGCAAGCGCGGGCTGTCACGACTGCGGCTGCTCCAGATGGCCGACGTCCTCGACGCGCCGGAGCCGGAGCAGCTCGGCGACTCCGACATCTGGTGGGACGAGGTCGCCTCGATAGAGGAGGTCGGGGAGGAGGAGACCTACGACCTGAGCGTCCCCGACCATCACAATTTCGTCGCCGATGACGTGATCGTCCACAACAGCTCGATCGTCTGCAACATCGCCGAAAACGTGGCGCTGAAGCACAAGAAGCCGGTGGCCCTGTTCTCCCTGGAGATGTCGGAGATGGAGCTCGCCCACCGCTTCATCTCCTCCCAGGCGCGGATCCAAGGCGACAAGCTCCGCAAGGGCAAGGTCGCGAGCAAGGACTGGCCGAAGGTGGTGAAGGCCTGCAACGCGCTCGAGTCGGCTCCGCTGTGGATCGACGACTCGTCCGATCTCGGAATGCTCGAGTTGCGGGCGAAAGCGCGCCGCCTGCACGCGCAGGAGAAGACCCGCGGCCACGAAGGTCTTGGCATGGTGATTGTCGACTACCTGCAGCTGATGCGCGCCGAGGACCCGCGGTCCAACCGGGTCGAACAGGTCGCCCAGTTCAGCCGCGGATTGAAAATCCTGGCGCGCGAGCTCGACGTGCCGGTGATCGGGATCTCGCAACTCTCCCGGGCGCCCGAGCAGCGCCCCGACAAGCGCCCGATCCTCTCCGACCTGAGGGAATCCGGCGCCCTGGAGCAGGACTCGGACGTGGTCTGCTTCCTCTACCGCGACGAGTACTACAACCCGGAGTCCGAGGAACCGGGGGTCGCGGAGCTGATCATCGCCAAGCACCGCAACGGTCCGATCGGAAAGGTGAAGCTCGCCTTCCTCGCCCACTACCCGAAGTTCGCCGACTTGGCCCGCGAGGAGCAGCCGGTCGAGCAGGCCGCGGGCGAGGGCCCGCCGATCACCGGCTTTGCCGAGGAGAGCTGACTTGCCCCGCTCTCGCCCGGCCGGCGACCGCGAACCCTGCCCGCTCGGTGTCTGCGACGGGTCCGGCTGGATCCTCGGGCCCGAGGACGTCGCCCGCCCCTGCGAGTGCCGGGAGCGGATCGTCGCCCGGGCGCGGCTGGCCGGGGTCGCCTCGGTGATCCCGGCGAAGTATCGCGGCGTCTCCTTCGACCGCCCCCCCGTCACCCAGATGAACGAGATCGTCGTCCGCCGGGTGCGCGAGTTCACCGAGGCGATCGAGGAGAACCTCGACGCCGGCCGAGGCCTCTGGTTGTACGGCAGCGCGGGAACCGGCAAGACCACCCTGGCGATGCTGGTCTCGCGGCTGACGCTCGAGGCTGGGCGATCGGTTGCGATCTACTCCCTCCCGAAGCTGCTCGCCCGGATCCGGCGCACCTACGATGCCGAGGCCGGCGAGCAGTCCTACGTCGAGTTCTTCGAGCGGCTCACCGGGGTCGACCTCCTCCACCTCGACGACCTTGGCGCCGAGAAGCAGACTGAGTGGGTCTTGGAGCAGCTGTACGCCCTGGTCAACGAACGCTACGAGGCCCAGCGCTCGCTCCTTGTCACCACGAACCTGGAAGACAACCAACTTGAAGAGCAGATCGGGACGCGCATCGTCTCCCGGCTGGTCGAGATCTGCGGGGATCCGCTTTACCTGTTCGACGAGGACCGCCGCCAGCGCGTCTCCGCCGACGTCGCCGGCTCGCTCGGGGAGAGCTCGGCCACTTCCGGCGGCCCGGTCGGCGGCGCCGGCCTGGGCCCCCTCGACCACTAGGGCGGCGACGCCTGGGCGATCGTTCGCGCCGCTCCCTGCAGGTAGCGCGCCCGACTGAGGCCGCGCGCTCACGCCTGACGGCGCCGGTTCCTCATAATCCCCTGGTCATGCCCGGAATAGTCATAGTCGGCGCCCAGTGGGGCGATGAGGGGAAGGGCAAGGTCACCGACCTGCTCGCCGAGCGGGCCGACCTGGTGATCCGCTTTCAGGGCGGCAATAACGCCGGCCACACGATCATCCGCGACGGCGAGACCTTCAAGTTCCACCTGATCCCTTCGGGGATCCTCTATCCGGGCAAAGTCTGCGCAGTCGGCAACGGGGTGGTGATCGACCCCGGCGTCCTCACCGGCGAGATCGAGGACCTCCGCCACCGCGGGGTCGACGTCAGCGGCCTTCGGATCTCCGCCAACGCGCACGTGATCATGCCCTACCACGTGAAGCTCGACACGGCCGGCGAGCTGAAGCTGGGCAAGCTCGAGATCGGCACCACCCGGCGCGGGATCGGCCCCTGCTACGCGGACAAGGCGGCGCGACTCGGGATCCGCGTCCAGGACCTGCTCGACGAGAAGATCCTGCGGAAGAAGATCATGACCGCGATGGACCCCAAGCAGCAGATGCTTCGCCCCTTCGCCAAGGACCCCGAGCTCGACCTGCACACGATGACCGAGACCTTCGTCACCTACGGCCACCGGCTCGAGCCGCACATCGCCGACACCGCCAAGCTCTGCTGGGACGCTCTCGACCGCGACCGGACGGTGCTCTTCGAGGGTGCCCAGGGGACGCTGCTCGATCTCGACCACGGCACCTATCCCTTCGTCACCTCCTCCAACCCGGTGGCCGGGGCCGCCTGCATCGGCGCCGGGGTGGGCCCCGGCGACATCGACGAGGTCTGGGGGATCGCCAAGGCCTACGCCACCCGGGTCGGAGCCGGCCCCTTCCCGACCGAGCTCGACGACGAGATCGGCGACCGCCTCCGCGAGCGTGGGGGCGAGCGCGGCACCACCACCGGGCGCTCCCGCCGCTGCGGCTGGCTCGATCTTGTGGCGCTCAGCTACGCGGTTCGCCTCAACCGGATGACCGCCCTGGCGGTGACCAAGCTCGACGTCCTCGCCGGCACCGACCCGCTGCGGCTCAGCGTCCGCTACCGGCACCCCGACGGCGCCGTCTTCGACCAGTTCCCCTACCACCAGTCGATCATCCACAGCGTCGAGCCCGAGTACGAGGAGCTGCCCGGCTTCGAGGGCGAGGTCGGCGAGTGCCGCCGCGAGGCCGACCTGCCGAAGGAGGCACGCGACTACCTCGCCGCGATCAGCGACCACCTCGGCGTCCCGATCCGCCTCGTCGGCGTCGGGCCCGGCCGCGACCAGGTGATCTGGATGGGCAAGGAGGCCGAGCCGCGCCTCCGCGCCGCTGCATAGCGGCAGCTTTCGCCCTACGCCAGCGCCCCGGTGCTCGCGATGCCGTGCTCGACGTGGGGGATCAGGCCCTCCTCCTCCCCCTTCTCCTCGCCACGACGGAAGACCCGCAGCGCCAGGATCGACGCCGCCAGGGTGGCGGTGACGCCGAGGCTCACCTGGACGCTCAGCACCCCCTCGCGAGTCCAGTAGACGTCGCGCAGGTCGAGCAGCAGGGCGGCCTCGTCCAGGGTCAGCCCGACGCCGACCCCGAAGGGGATCGCCGCGGCGGCCTCGACCCCATCTTCCTTGGTGGTCATCCCGGCGATCGCCGAAACGAAGGCGAGGACGATCCCGGGGACGAAGTGATGGATGTGGCGCCCGCCGACCTCGACCTCCCTGAACGGCCACCAGCCGCTGCGGATTCCCCAGGTCGAGAGGCGGGCCAGGGCGAAGGCGCCGAGGAACCCTTGGAGCATGTTGAAGAGCACCGTCTCGTGGTGGGGCGTGGCGCGAAGGCCCCGGCGGGCGACTGTGATCGTGTCCAAGGTCGCCAGCCCCGCGGCGTCCACGAACCGCTCCGGCGTATCCGTCTCGCCGCTCTCGCGGCGGCGACGCGCCATCCGCAGCACCTCACCGCTCACCAGGGCGCCCAGCGCTCCCACGGTGATCGCCGCGAGCGCGACCGTGGCCCGCTCGGCCTGGAGCGCATTCCCCCGGCGTGGTTTGAAGAGCCCCCGCACCTTCCAGCTAGAGCCGGACCAGGTTGGCGGCCTCGGTGTTGCGGATCGCCCCCCGGAAGTCGAGCACCAGGGGCGCCTCAGCGACGACCTTCTCGTAGTCGACGTCGGGGTGGGCGGTGACCACGCAGACGAGGTCGCAGCGGCTGAGCTCCTCGGCGAGGTCCTGGGATTCGAGCTCGATCTCGGGCAGTTCCGCGACGTAGGGGTCGTGATAGGAGACCTCCGCCCCGAGCTCGCGCGCCAGCCGCACCATCTTCAGCGCCGGGGACTCGCGGGTATCGGCGACCGCCGGCTTGTAGGCGACCCCGAGCAGGAGGATCCGCGAGCCCTTCATCGGCTTGCCGGCGTCGTTCAGCGCCCTCTCCATCTTCTCGACGCAGAAACGAGGCTGGTTCTGGTTGATCTTTCCGGCCAGCTCGATGAACTCGGTGTAGAAGTCGTGCTCGCGCGCCTTGTAGGCGAGGTAGAAAGGGTCGACCGGCAGGCAGTGGCCGCCCATCCCGGGGCCGGGGTCGAAG
>JBOGZE010000321.1:0-1901 GCA_050697055.1 Solirubrobacterales bacterium | reverse complement strand
GCGCAAACAGGCGCGGCCGCTTGCCGCGCGGGACGCCGATCGGCTCAGGCTCAAGCTTCACTTGGGGCGCCGGGATGTCAACTCCCAATGCCGTCTCGGCGATCCGCTCGATCTGCTTCTCCGGGTGGTAGCCGAGGAAGACCAGGGTCATGTGCAGGTACTCGGGCCTCACCGGGCGCAGGGCCGGGTCGGTGAGCTCACGCTCCTGCCAGGCGACAAGCCCCTCGCGCAGCTCCCTGGGCAGATCGAGGGCGACGAAGAGCCGCGCCCGCGGGCTCTTGAGGCGCTCCTTGGCCACGGCCCAACGCTACTCACCTCGGCTTGAGCCGCCGCCCGGCGCTTTTCTCCCCCATCGCAACCACCTGCATAGACTCGCGCGCCGTGGAGCGCGCCATGCCCGAGATCCCGGGAGTCGAGCACCGCTTCGTCAGCGCCGGCGGGCTGAGGACGCATGTGGCCGAGGCCGGGTCCGGACCGCCGCTGCTACTTCTCCACGGCTGGCCCCAGCACTGGTGGATGTGGCGGGAGCTGATCGGGCCGCTGGCCGAGCGCCACCGGGTGATCTGTCCCGACCTCCGCGGCTTCGGTTGGACCGCGGCCCCGCCGGGCGGCTACGACCCCGAGGTATTCGCGATGGACCTCGTTGCCTTGCTCGACGCCCTCCGGATCGAGGAGCCGGTCGACCTCGCAGGGCACGACTGGGGAGGCTGGACCGGGTTCATCCTCTGCCTCAGGCATCCAGAGCGAATCCGCCGTTTCCTCGCCCTGAACATCTATCACCCGTTCATCCGACCCACGGCGCGCGGCTTCCTCGGCCTCTGGCGCTTCTGGTACCAGTGGCTGCTTGGGCTGCCCGGGATCGGCCCCAGAGTGATGAGGAGAAGCGCGATGGCGGAGCCGGTCCTGCGCTGGGTCGGGTCCCGCCAGGCGCCATGGTCCGAGGAGGAGCGCCACACCTACACCGACCAGTTCCACGAGTCCGATCGGGCTCTGGCCACAACCCTCCTGTACCGGCACGCCGTCCTCCGGCTGTCGCCGGCGGTGATTCGCGGCGCCTACCGGCGGCTGACGATGGAGGCCCCCGCGCTGCTCCTCTTTGGCAGCGCTGACCACGTCCAGGATGAGGGTCTGCTGCCGGGCTTCGAGCGGAACGCCCCGAACATGCGCCTCGAACTCGTCCCCGGCAGCGGCCACTTCATCGTCGAGGAGCGGCCGGAGCTGGTCCTGGAGCGCGCCCGCGAGCTGTTCGACTAGCCGGTCATCTCGGCGGCTCGCGGCCCTCCAGCAGGAAGCGGGTCAGATGGAGCGCAACGGTCGCCGAGCGGGCCCTGATGTCGCCACGATCCCCTGGCAACACCAGATCGCGGGGCAGAAGCTCCCCCTCGGAGCTCTTGACGCAGAAGCAGACGTAGCCGACCGGCTTCTCCTCGGTGCCGCCGTCGGGGCCGGCGATCCCGGTGACCGAGCAGGCGACGTCGGCGCCGAAGCGCTCGATCGCCCCGTCCGCCATCGCCTCGGCGACCTCGGGCGAGACGGCGCCCTGTTGCTCGAACAGCCCCTGGTCAACCCCGAGCAGCTCCGACTTCGCCTCGTTCGAGTAGGCGACCACCCCGCCCCGGAACCACTCCGAGGCCCCGGGACGCTCGGTCAGCCGGGCCGCCAGCAGCCCTGCAGTGCAGGACTCGGCCACCGCCAGGGTCTGCCCGCCGAGCAGCCTGGCAACGACCTCCTCGATCGCCTCGCCGCTCTCGCTGTAGGTGAACCGCCCGAGGCGCTCGGCGAGGCCGGCCCGCAGCTCATCCGCTGTGCCCTCGTCACCCGGCCGGTGGCGGATGTCGGTGACCAGCTCGCCGCCCCGAAGGCAGGTCGTGACCTCGAGGGCGCTCAGATCGGTCTCTCCC
>JBOGZE010000320.1:0-2086 GCA_050697055.1 Solirubrobacterales bacterium | reverse complement strand
GCTGAAGACCGTCGACGGAAACAAGTTCCTCCCGATCTGGATCGGGCACCCGGAGGCGGCGGCGATCCTGATGAAGCTCCAGGGGGCCTCGACCCCGCGGCCGATGACCCACGACCTGCTCTCCGATGTCCTCGACCAGATGGAGGCGAAGTGCGACCGGGTCTCGGTCACCGAGCTTCGCGACAACACCTTCTACGCCTCGATCACGATCTCGATGAACGGCTCGGAGATGGAGATCGACTCCCGCCCCTCCGATGCCCTGGCGCTCGCCGTGCGCTGCTCGGCGCCGATCTTCGCCGCCGACGACGTGATCGAGGAATCGGCGATCGAGTTCGAGCACGAGGTCGAGGACACCGAGGAGGTCGTCGACAAGTTCAAGGACTTCCTCGACAACGTCACCCCCGAGGACTTCGCCAAGGGGGACGAGTAGGGCGCTCGGCGTTCGCACCAGCGAGCGGTTGCGTCCCTGCAGGTAGAGCGCCCGACTGATGCTGGCGCGACGCTCGAATCGCCAGATCGCCTGAACCCTGCAGGTAGCGCGCCCGCCTGATCTGGCCTGATTTTGGCTAGGCGGGCGTCGCGGCGCCCCGGTGGTGCCCGAAGGCAAGCTCGATGATCCGGGAGACCAGCTCGCCGAACTCGATCCCGGCGGCCTCCGCCGCCATCGGGAAGAGGCTGGTGTCGGTGAGGCCGGGGATCGCGTTCACCTCGAGCACCTGCGGGCCACTCTCGCCGAGCATCAGGTCGACCCGGGCGAAGCCGCTGCAGCCGAGGGTCTCGTAGGTGCGCGCGGCCAGCCCCCGCACCTCGTCGCTCTCTCGGCCGGAGAGCTTGGCGGGACAGACATACTCGGTGCGGCCGATCTCGTACCGCGCCTCGAAGTTGAAGAAGTCTTCCTCGCGGGGGATCGCCTCGACCACCGGCAGCGCCTCGGTGCCGAGAACGCTCACCGCGAGTTCACGACCCTCGACATAGCGCTCCAGCAGCACCCGGTCGTCGTAGCTGAACGCGGCAACGAGCGCCTCGGGGACCTCGTCGCGGGTCGAGGCGAACTCGACGCCGAGCGAGGATCCCTGGCTCGCCGGCTTCACCACCAGCGGGAAGCCGAGCCGCTCCTCGATCTCCTCGAGGGTGTCGGCCGCGCCGAGTTCGCGGAAGGCGGTGGCGTTGAAGGCGAACCAGTCCGGGGTCGGCAGGCCGGCGGATCGGAGCTCATGCTTGGCCGCGACCTTGTCCATGCAGAGGGCGCAGGCGGCGACCCCCGGCCCGGTGTAGGGGATGCCGAGGATCTCGAGCAGCTCCTGGACCGTGCCGTCCTCGCCGCCGGGGCCGTGGAGGGCGATGAAGGCGACGTCGGGCCGCTCGGCTCGCAGCCGGGCGACGAGATCAGGGCCGGCGTCCAGGGAGACGACCTCGTGGCCGCCCGCCGCGAGCGCGTCCTCGACTCGCGCCGCGGAGCGCAGGGAGACCCCGCGCTCGAGCGAGCTTCCTCCCTTCAGGACCGCGACCCTCACTGCTTCCGCTTCCTCGGACGCTTCATCGGCACGACATCACCACTCGCAGGCTCATCCGAATCGGCATCACCCGAACCCTCAGCCGAGCCGGGCACGCCTGGCGGTACTTGATGCGTGATCGTCTCGTAGAGGCCGACCTGCTCGGAGACCACTCGCCCGATCCGACGGACCCCTTCGCGCAGCTCGTCCTCCCCCGATCCGGAGAAATTGAGCCGCATCGCCGACGCGCCGCGGCCGTCGGCGTAGGCCGCGCGACCGGGGACGAAGGCGACGTTCTCGCGCAGCGCCTTGGCCAGGAGGTCGGTGGTGTCTATGTAGTCCGGGAGCGTCGCCCAGACGAACAGCCCGCCCGCCGGCCGAGTCCACTCGGCCTGCGGCGGGAAGTGGCGCTCGAGCGCCTCCAGCATCGCGTCCCGCCGGGAGCGGTAGATCTCGATCAGATCGTCGACGTAATCGCGCCAGCGCCCCTCGGCGAAGTACTCGCGGACGAAGTACTGGGTCAGGGTCGAGGTGCAGAGGTCGGCCGCCTGCTTGCCGAGGCCGATCTTCTCCAGTATCGGTGGCGGGGCGAC
>JBOGZE010000319.1:0-2271 GCA_050697055.1 Solirubrobacterales bacterium | reverse complement strand
ACCAGCAGCGAGGTCGAGAGGTTCGCCCAGACCAGCAGCGGCAGGCGCCAGAAGTTCATCCCCGGCGCCCGCATGGTGATGATCGTGACCAGGAAGTTGAGGGCGGTGGCGATCGACGAGGCGCCCGCGAACTGCACCCCCAGGTTGAAGAAGGACTGGCCTAACGGGGCCCCGGTGGAGAGCGGCGCGTAGCCGGTCCAGCCGGTGTCGAAGGCGCCGCCGGGGACGAAGTAGCTGGCCAGGAAGAGGGTCCCGGCCATCGGCAGCATCCAGTAGCTGAGCGCGTTCAGGCGCGGGAAGGCCATGTCCGGCGCCCCGATCATCAGCGGGAGGACGTAGTTGGCGATCCCGGCGAAGATCGGGACCACCACCACGAAGATCATCAGCGCCGCGTGGGTGGAGAAGAGCCCGTTGAACATCCCCGGGTCGACGATCTGGGTGCCGGGCTGGGCGAGCTCGGCGCGCATGATCATCGCGATCAGCCCACCGACGAAAAAGAAGAAGAAGGTGGTGACCAGGTACTGGATCCCGATCACCTTGTGGTCGGTGTTGACCTTGAAGTAGTCCCGCCAGCTGTGGGCGCCGTGGTGCTCGTGCTCTCGCTCGAGCGGGAAGGTCGGGGCGCCGACGGCCCAGCGGAACCAGTAGTCGAAGCAGCCGATCCCGATCAGGAAGGCGAGCGGGGCGGTGAGAGCGGGGACTACCACCTGCGGGTAACCGGTCGTCCCGGTCTCCCAGACGTCGAGGCCGGAGACCGCCCGGAGGGCGATCACCAAGCCGAGGCCGAAGCCCCCGCCCAGCACGGTGTAGGTGAGCGCCCGCCACCAGCCGGGGCGCACGAAGGCCGCCCTCAACATTCGCCCGCTCCGCTCATCGTGGCCATTATCCCAGTGGGTCTTTGCGGAGTCATGGCGCCGGGGCCGGGATCGGTGTCTGCTGAGCGAGCCAATCCTGGAATTCGTCCTCGGATTCGACCACCACGGTCGCCCTCATCGTCGAGTGCCCGATCCCGCAGAGCTCCGTGCAGATGACGCTGTAGGTGCCCTCGCGGTCCGGGGTGACGACGATGTTGTCGTCGATCGAGGCTCCGGGGGCGCCGGGGACGAGATCCCGCTTGATCCGCCACTCCGGCACCCAGAAGGAATGGATCACGTCGAGCGCCCGGAGCTGGAGCTCGAGCTGCTGGTCGACGGGGACGTGGAGCTCCTCCGAGGTCACCCCGGCCTCGGGGTAGTCGAACGTCCATGCGAACTGCTGCGCTTGCACCTCGATCTGCATCCGGTCGGCGTCCTTGGCCTCGATGTCGTCGAGGACGATCCACGAGTAGATCGCCCCGAAGACGACGATCACGGTGGGGATCACCGTCCAGGCGATCTCGAGCCGCGTGTTGCCGTGGATCGGCTCGCCGTCGGACTCGTCGCCGGGCTTCGCCCGCCAGCGGTAGAGCGAGTAGCCGAGCATCACCATGACGATCGAGAAGACGAACGACGAGAGCACGATCATCACGTCGAGGAGCGTGTCGATCTTGCCGGCAGCGGTCGAGGCCTGCTCGCCGTTCCAGTCCGGGATCAGCATGATCACCGAGGTGATCACGGTGAGCACGATCACGGCCGCGACGAGCTTCAGGAATGGGACGCCCTGCATCGGCGGGGATTCTATTCAGGCGATCTTCGGAAGCCGCTCCAGCTCTCCGGCAGCCGCGGCGAGAACGCCGCGGGCGACGCCCTCCCAGCTCCAGAGCTCGTTCACCCGCGCCGCGAGGCGGTTTCCTACGCTCCGCCGCCGGCCGGGGTCGAGCGCGAGCCAGCCGTTCACCCGTTTGGCGATCTCGGCGACCGCGCCCGGGCCCACCGAGAACGAAAGTAGTGGCGCCAGCTCGGGGCCGGCAGCCTTGGCGAGCTCCAACGAGACCTCGCGCATCCCGGAGTGATCGGCCGAGACCGGCGGCACCCCGGAGGCCGCCGCCTCGGCGGGAACCATCCCGAACGACTCGGGGAAAACGCTCGGCATGACGAAAGCGTCGGCGGCCGGCATCACCTCGGCCACCTCGTCGTGCTCGAGCCGCCCCGCGATCTCGATCGAGCCCGCCGCCTCTTGGGCCGCCTCCGCATAGCCCTCAGGCGGCGGCTCGAGAAAGCTAGTGAGGATCGGCAGCGGCGCCTCCTCCCCGCCCTCGTAGGCACGGCCTCTGGCGGCGACCGCCCAGGCGCCGCCGATATGGCCTTGCCCGAGGGCGTCGATCAGCGCCTCAAGCCCGGTGCGGTAGGCGCC
>JBOGZE010000318.1:0-3970 GCA_050697055.1 Solirubrobacterales bacterium | reverse complement strand
GGGCGGCGAAGCCCGGCGGCGCGCAGCGCCGCGGCGCCAAGGCGGAGCTTGGCGAGAGGGCCGAGGGGCGGTGCGTGCCAGCGGCCGAGGAGGGCGATTACCCCGTCGAGGTCGTCGACGTCCGCCTCGCCGGTGACGTAGGCGCGCCCGATCCCGAGCTCGCCCGGGGCCCTGAGGATGTGACCGAGGGCGTCCGGAGAGCGGAAGGTGATCGTCGAGCCGTCGCGGGTCGCCTCCACCCGGTTCCCGTCCCAGAAACGGAGCTCGAAGGGGCGGTCGGGAAAGGCGGACTCGAGGGCGCGGCAGAGGGGTGCGGTCGATCGAGATCCGATGATTGGCAGCCTACCGCCAGCATCACGCCATTTCGATGCCGGCGGCTCGGTGGATAGGGTTCGCCTGCCGTGGCCAGCGCCTCCAGCGACCAGCCCGTCGGGCGCGGAACCTGGCTTGCCCTGATCGCGATGGGGATTGCGGTCTTCGTGATCGCCAACGACTTCTCGGCGATCAACGTCGCGATTCCCCAGATCGAGCAGGACTTCGACACCGACGTGACCACGGCCCAGTGGGTGGTCAATGCCTACGCGCTCACCTTCGGCGTCCTGATCGTTACCGGCGGCCGGCTCGCCGACCTCTTCGGTCGCCGCCGGGCGTTCTTCATCGGCTCGGCGATCTTCGCGACGATGTCGCTCGCCGGCGCCTTCATCCTCGGCGCGGCCGGGATCGGGAACGCGGCCGGGCCGCTGATCGGCGGCGCCCTCACCGACTTCCTCAGCTGGCGCTGGATCTTCTTCCTCAACCTGCCGGTGACCGCGTTCGCGGTCTTCGTCACCTGGCGCGAGGTCCATCAGCCCCGCCTCGAGGTCGAGGACACCAGGGTCGACTACGCCGGGATCGTCACCCTCTCGGTCGGGCTGGTCTCGCTGCTGCTCGCCTTCGACCAGGCGATCGACTGGGGTTGGGGCGATCCGAGGATCATCAGCCTCCTCGCTCTCTTCGTCGTCCTGATCGGGGCCTTCGCCCTGGTCGAGCGCCGCGCCGGCGCCCACGCGCTGGTGCCGAAGGACGTGATGAAGAACCGCCAGTTCACCTACACCTGTGCGGCGATCCTGCTGATGTCGGCGGTCTTCTTCGCGGCGATGCTCTACCTGCCCCAGTTCATGCTGAAGCCGCTCGGCTTCTCGCCGATCGAGGCAGGCCTCGGGATGCTCCCGATGATGGCGACCTTCGCGGCGATCTCGTTCGTCTCCGGGACGCTCTACGACCGCCTCGGGGGGAAGCCCCTCGCCGTTTTTGGATCGGCCTGCATCGCGGCGGGACCGTTCCTCGTCTCGCTCTTCGCCGACGAGCTCAGCTACGCCGCGATCGTCCCCGGGATGGCGATCCTCGGCCTCGGCATCGGCCTCTTCTATCCAACCGCGACCACGATCGGGGTGACAGTAGTGGAGGAGTCGAAGCGGAGCCTCGCAGGCGCGATCGTCTACATGTTCCAGATCGCGGGAGGTTCGGTCGGACTCGGGCTGACCACCACCGTCTTCACCGAAGCGGGCGAGGGTGCCTCGGGCACCGACGCCTTCATCGACGGGATCGAGACGGCCTTCCGCCTCGACGCGGCGATCGCCGTCGGCGGCTTCCTGATCGCCCTCTTCCTGATCGGCGGGCCGCTGAAGCTCCATCCCCATGTCCGCAGAGCCGCTGCGGGGTACTCGCCCCGCGGGCACGGCCCCTAGACCTGCGGAATAGAAACGACCCGACATCGGGGAAGCTTTGAACTGGCTTACCTGACTGACCCCGATGGCCGTCCCGAAATGGATCAGCGACGTCAGGAACCGGCGGGTCCGCCGCAGGTGGAAAAGCTGGTGGCTGCGTCCCTGGACGGTCCCCCTCGATCCCGATCGGGCCGTGGCCTACAAGCGGAAGCTTCGCCAGCACGGCCGCTACTCAACGCACATCACGATTGCCGAGTGGAAGTCTCACCCCGATCGATGCAGCTGTCCGGTCACCGCCAGCCCCTACCCTCGCCGAACGCAGAAACTCGCATTCAAGGTCGAGCGGGTCCGGCACCGGCTGGGTGAGATCCCGATCCGCAACATCTCCGCTTACCGGAATCCCTGCCACGAACGCTGCATCGGGGGCGCGTTCGGCTATCACCCCCGCGGCCAGGCCGTCGATCCGGTGAAGCCGTCCCGCATGAGCACCACCACCTGGAATGCTTCCTGGCTCCGCGAGTTCGGCGGTGGCGGCATCGGGATGCAGCGCAACACCGGCGTCATCCGCCATGTCGATAGCGGACCGCGGAGGCGCTGGTTCTACGACTGATGCCGTAACGACCGTCACCACAGTCGGCGACAGCGTTCCGCTGACCACCGAGGGCAGGATCATCGCTGGGCGCAAACCGCATCGCTAAGCCAATAGAAACGACCCGCCGAGGCGGGCCGTTCCTGGGGTACTACAGGGAGGAGAGATCTCGACCCTACGCACGGACCCCGCCTCTCAGGCACGGATTCACCCGGTTAGACCCGGTTGTAACCGCCCTGACTCTGGCACGACTCTGACACCACTCTGGCACCAGAGCCACCGGCTCCAGGGGCACCGCCACCGTTATGGGTGTCGGCTCCTTCGACCTGCCCGCCCGCGGCAAGGAGCCTCGAAATCCGAACGGAGCTGAGCGCCATTCGATTCGTACAGGGCCCAGTTCCGGATCCACCGAAAAGCGGGTGCCATAGCGTGCTTTCAGCGGGACTTCCGCGTGATCGCCTCCACGCGAATGGAGGCGTCAGCTCAGAGCGCCCGCCGCCGCTGCCCTTCGTCCATCTCAAGCGTCTGGACCTCACGCCTGCTTCTGCGACCAAACGAACATGTGACTCGCCGGCGCCTCCGACCGCCTCGAGTACCGCGTTCCTACGAAGGGAGAAGGCGCGACCGGCGCGAAGCGGCTTCGCCTCCGTCGAGAAGCAGCACCGGTCACCGGACTCGTTTGGGCTGCCCGCTCAGGGGATGTCGCCGAGCAGGATCCGCGCCCAGTCGTCGGGGGCCTCCAGGGCGGCGAAATGGCCGGTGTCACGCAGCACGGTGTCGCGCGCACCGGGAACCGACTCGATGTTGGCCTGGCGATCCGAGGGCCGCGACCAATCCTCGTCGCCATAGACCAACATCACCGGGACATTGATGCGCGCATACCGTCCGCGGGCCGCGACCAGGCTCTCCAGGTTCCGGTAGATCGCCCTCGCCACCGTCGGGTACCCGGGGCGCCGGCCGACGCGGCGGAGCTCGTCGAGATAGTGGTCGGGCAGTTGATGAGGGTCGTGGAGACCGCCTCGGAGCACGCCCTTGAGGATCTGCCTGTTCTCGAGGCGGGCGACGAGCGGGCCCCACACCGGAGCGCGGACGCTTCCCACCACCAGCCGCGCGAGCGGATTGCCCCGCTTGACGCCGCCGGCGAAGTCGTAGGTGTTGAAGGCGACGATCCGCCGGACTCGCTCGCCGAGGTCCACGGACGCCGTCAGCGACAGCGTGGCGCCCATCGATTCGCCCGCCAGGGTGAGATCGGAGAGGTCGAGATCCTCGACGACCCTGACGACCGCGGCTCGCAACGCCGGCTCCTCGTAGCTGGCGCCCGGGACGATGTCGGACCATCCCATGCCGGGGAAGTCGATCGCATAGACGGTGAACGCGTCGGTGATCAGAGGGATGACCCGCTGGAAGTGGTCGAGCTGCGTGCGCACCGTGTGCATCAGGACCAACGGTGGGCCGCTGCCGACCCGCAGGGATCGGACGCGAGCGCCGCCGCTCACCTCGACGTAGCCAATCTCCCCGCTCTTGCACCACCTCTCGGTGTAGTCGTACGCTTGCTTGCCCTCCTCTCGCATCATTGCTCCTGCTCTCCGCCCTTGCCGCGCTCGCTGGCAGCCGCTCAGAAGTCGGCCTCATGGGCCCGCGCGAAGGCCTTCACGGCCGTTGCTGGCCCCTGGAT
>JBOGZE010000317.1:0-2206 GCA_050697055.1 Solirubrobacterales bacterium | reverse complement strand
GACACGGTCCTCCACGTCGCCGAGTACCTGCACGAGTCCTACGGCGACTCCTTCTACGTCCACAAGGGGATGCAGAAGCTGGTCGCCGACGGCCACCTCGGCGCCAAGTCGGGGGGCGACGGCTTCTACAAGGACGGCGAGCCCCAGATCGAGGGCGACGCCGACCCCGATCCGGAGGAGCTGTCTGACCTCTTCGTGCTCAAGTCGCTGGTGGAGGCGTGTGCGCTGCTCGAGGAGGGTGTCTCCACCGTCCGCGAGATCGACCTCGGGATGATGGCCGGCGCCGGCCTCGACCCGCGGCGGGGGCTCTTCCCCCCGTTCTGGAAGGCCGACCTCGACGGTCTCGACACGATCCTGGAGAAACTAGAAAAGTACGCCGAGGGCCACGGGGAGCGCTTCGCTGCGCCGCGGACGCTGAAGCGCCTGGTCGCCGAGGGCCGCCTGGGGCTGAAGTCGGGGCAGGGCTTCTATGCCTACCCGCAGGGCGACGGCGAGGGCGCGGTGAAGCTGGAGAAGCGCGGCGAGGTGGCGATCGCTTGGCTCGCCAACCCGCCGATGAACGCGATCTCACCGAACGTGATCGAGGACCTGGGAAAGGTCTGGGAGCAGGTGAAGGCCGACGACGAGCTGAAGGCGATGGTCGTCTATTCCTCGCTGCCCGTGGTCTACTCCGCCGGCGCAGACATCAAGGCGTTCACCCAAATGGACACCCCCGAGAAGGGGGCCGAGCTAATCAACAATGGCCACGCCCTGCTCAAGGAGCTGGGGGAGAGCCAGATCTCGACCGTGGCGGCCGTCAACGCGATCGCCTACGGCGGCGGCTGCGAGCTGGCGATGGCCTGCGACTTCCGGGTCGCGGCCGAGTCAGCCGTCTTCGGACAGCCGGAGATCAACCTCGGGATCATTCCCGGCTTCGGCGGCACCCAGCGGCTGCCCCGGCTGGTCGGCGAGTCGAAGGCGAAGGAGATGAACCTGACCGGGGACGCGGTCCTCGCCCCCGAGGCGCGGGCCTACGGGCTCGCCGATGACCTGGTCCCCGACGAGGAGCTGCTCGACGTGGCGATCCTCTGGGCGCGGAAGCTGGCGGGGCAGGCGCCGCTCGCGGTCGAGCAGGTGAAGCTCGTCTCCCACAAGGGCGATCTGGACGAGGGGATCGAGGCCGAGAAGCAGGGCTTCGCCAAGGTCTTCCTCTCCGAGGACGGGCGCGAGGGGATCTCGGCGTTCCTCCAGAAGCGGAAGGCGAAGTGGCAGGGGAAGTAGTTACGACAGCCGCTGCCAGGCTCGCCCAGCTGATCAAGGAATCGAGTTGCACCGTGGCTCTGACCGGAGCCGGGATTTCGGTGCCATCGGGGATTCCGGATTTCAGGACGCCGGGGAAGGGGTTGTGGGAGAAGGTGGATCCGATGGAGGTCGCCCATATCGACTCCTTCCGGCGGGATCCGGCCCGCTTCTGGAGCTTTTACCGCCCCCGCCTCCACAGCCTCGGCGGGATCGAGCCGAACCCCGCCCACGAGGCGCTGGCGGAGCTCGAGCGCCGAGGGCTGCTGGAGGCCGTGATCACCCAGAACATCGACATGCTCCACCGCAAGGCCGGCTCGGAGCGAGTGATCGAGGTGCACGGCTCGATCCGCAGCCTCAGCTGCCAGAGCTGTGGCCGGAGCGTCGCGATCTCCGAGTCGGAGCAGCTCTTCGACGCCGACGGCGTCGCCAGGTGCTCCGGCTGCGAGGGCCTGGTTAAGCCCGACGTCGTCCTCTTCGGCGAGCTGCTTCCCGCGGAGGCGATGGCCGAGGCGGAGGCGCTCGCCTCGCGTGCCGACCTGATGCTCTGCGTCGGCTCCTCGCTCGAGGTCTATCCGGTGGCGGGACTCCCGTCGACCACCCTCGGTCGCGGCGGGAAGCTGGCGATCGTCACCAAGGGCCCGACCCCCTACGACGGGGACGCCGAGCTGCGCCTCGACGGCGACGTCGCCGTGGAGCTCTCGGCGGTCGTCGCCGCTCTCTAGGGACGGCGGCTACTCGGGCTGCTCAGACTCCAGGCGCTCGCGGAGCGCGGCGAGCCGCTTGCGCAGCTCCTGCTCGCGCGGCCCCGGATCCCGCTCCAGGGCTGCCTCGGCGGCGGCGAGCCCGTAGCGGGCCTCGTCTTCGCGCCCCTGCTCGGCGTCGACTCGCGCCCGCAGCAACATGGTCTCCGCCGGATGGACCTGGT
>JBOGZE010000316.1:0-8815 GCA_050697055.1 Solirubrobacterales bacterium | reverse complement strand
ATGGACCTGCTCGGGCTCGACTCCGACATCAAGTTCATGATCACCGGCGGCGTCCTCCTGGCGGCGGTCACCATCGACGCCCTCACCCGGCGCCAGCGCCAGCAGTCCGCGCTCGCCTGACCGTGACGACGGTGCTCGTCGCGGCGCTGCGGCGCGCGGCGTCGAGGATCTCGAGCCCGGCCACGGCATCCCTGGGGTCAATGGGCGGCGGCGATCCTTGGCGCAGGGCCCGCTCCAGCTCGGCGTAGAAGCGCGGCCAGTCGCCCCGCTCGCTGGGGATCGGCTCGCTGGCCTCCTCGCTGATCAGCCTGCCCCATCTCTCCTCGGGCTCGACGCCCCACGGCTCGCCGTCGCTCGGGCGGGCGCCCGAGCGCAGCGCATCCTCCTGACCGTCGACGTCAGTGACGGTGTAGGCGGCGCGGTCGCCGAGGACTCGCAACCGGGGACCCGGCGTCGCCGCCATCAGCGACGTCCATAGTTGGCTGCGCGCGCCGGAGACGTGCTCCAGCGCAAGAAAGGCATCGTCGTCGGCGACGCCTCCGCGGCGGTTGTCCAGCTCCGCATAGACGCGGGCCACCGGGCCGAAGAGGACGATCGCCTGGTCCACGAGATGGGTGCCGAGGTCGAGCATGACGCCGCCACCGGCCTCCGGCGGGGAGGTCTGGCTCCAGATCCCGGGCTCGGAGATGGTGGGTTGCCATCGCTCCAGCCTCGACTCGCAGCGCAAGATCGTTCCCAGTCTGCCCTCGACCAGCAGCCGCCGCAGGGTGAGCTGGTCTGAGTCCCAGCGCCGGTTCATGTACGGGATGATCAGGACTCCCAGCCCCTCCGCATGCTCCACCAGCGACCGGGCCTCGGCCGCGGTAGGGGCGAAAGGCTTGTCGACCACGACCGGGAGGCCGGCATCGAGCGCTCGCCGGCCGAGGGCGACGTGGACGTCGTTTGGGGCGGCGACCACGACGAAGTCGTGGTCCGGGGCGCGCTCGAAGACCACCTCGGGGTCGGAAGCCAAGTGCGCGTCGGGATACGCCTCGGCGGCCGCCGCCTGGCGCTCCGGGTTGCCGGTCACCACCGTGCCGACTGTGAGTCCGGGGGTGGCGGCGATCATGGGGGCGTGGAAGAGCGAACCGGCGAGCCCGTATCCGATAAGCGCCCCGCGCAGCTCCGCCATGGCGCCAGCCTAGAGCGAAGGGCCGCCCCCGCCGGGAGCGGCCCTTCGCATATGACGCGGTCTGAAACGGAATCAGGATTAGCGGTGGGGCGGGACAGCACCCACCTCCGTCGCCCGCCGGTGCCCGGGTTGGATTCCGCCGGGTGGCCGCGCGCCACCCACCGGCCCCTTGGGCACTTCGGAGGAGGCTCAACGCCTCCCAGCGCCGGGACCTAGCGGCCCTGCACCTCCGGCGTCCCGTCACGCATTGAACTCAGTAGGACCACCTCCTTTCTCCGGTCCCTGCATTCAAGCAGGTGGACCCACTGGGATTTCGGCGCCGGTGGCGGGGGCCCCGGCTGCCCCCTCCGGTCGCTGCGAGTTGTCGTGTTCGATCGCGACGCGGCAGGGACGGTGGGCGAGCACGTAGCGCGTAGTCGGGCCGAGCAGCCTCTCGTTGCTCGGCGCGTGGTCGGTGCTGATGTAGATCAGATCCGACCGCCGCTCCTGTGCCTCCTCGACGATCGCGCGGCCGGGATTCCTGGTGCGGATGAGGCGGCAGCGGACCTTGCAGCCGGCCGTGCGAGCCTGAAGCCGCGCGACCTCGAGCACGCTACGGCCCATCCGCTCCTCCTCCTCCATGCCGCTCTCGAGCGGCAGCTGGTCAGGCACCCGGAGGACGTAGATCGCCTCCACCGCGGCATCGGGGCCGACCAACTTCGCCGCTCTCGCCATCGCCTGGTTGTCGAGACTGGTGCCGAAGATCGGCACCAGGGCCGAGTGGTATGCAAGTTCGAGAAAGCCGAGGGGCCGCTCCGGGCGCTCGATTGTGTATCGCCTGCGCGGGTCGAGGCCCTGGCTCCGCCGGTAGAGGAGGTAGCCGAGCATGCCGGCGAGCATCCAGGCGCTGCCGACGACCCGCGCCTCATCGTGAAGCACGGCCACCGAGGCAAACGCCGCGCCGGTTCCCAAAGCGCCGAGCACCGCGGTCATCGGCACCGGCTTGCCGCGAACTCGAACGTTCCAAGGGGCTCGGTAAGGCCGGTCGCGCTCCGGCTCCCGTAGGCGCAGCGCGATGATCGAGACGTGGGCGGTGGTGAAGGAGAGCATCGCGCCGAACGCGTACAGGTTGCCCAGGAAGTCGGTTTCCCCCGGGATCACCAGGAGGACCGCCATCACCGAGAAGAAGGCAATCGCGAGCCAGGGGGTGCGGTAGCGGGAATGGAGCCTCGAGAAGGCGAGCGGAAGTTGCCGGTGGACGGCCTGCGACCAGGCGAGGCGCGAGATCCCGATCAGGGCCGCGTTGGTGGCGATCACCAGGATCGTCGCCGCGAGCGCCCCGATGTAGTAGCGGGCAGCTGTCTCCATGCCCCCGCTGAGGTGGAGGGCAGAGACGATCCCGAGCACGGGGTCGTCCTTGAAGGTCGTGCCGAGCGGGGTCGAGTAGTTGCCCGCCGCATCCTGGGTGACCGGCAGGGCGGACATCGAGATGATCGAGATCGCGACGAACAGGCCGATCACGGCGATCACGGTGTGGTTCACGGCCACCGGTAGCTGCTTCGCCGGGTCCCGCGCCTCTTCGGCCATGTTTGAGACGGTTTCGATCCCGATGTAAGCGACCATCGAGATCGAGAGTGCGAACACGAGCTCCTGGTAACTCGGCGCAACGCCGAGGTCGACCTGGCGGACGAGCAGCGCCGGGTCGAGGATGACGATGGCGCCGAGGACGACGAGCGCGACCTGAGTGAGCAGGTCGGTGACGGCGAGGAAGATGTTCAGCTTCGTCGACTCACCAAGCCCGCGGACGTTGAGGGCGGCGAGGATCACGATCACGGCTGCTCCGCCGAATACGTCCCAGGGCCCCTCGCCCAATGCGGGGATGAAGGCCCCGAGATAGTGAGGCACGAAGAAGGCGCTGATCGCGACGGTGATGATGTAGTCGAGGGACTGACCCCAGCCGGCGAAGAAAGAGGCGACCTCATTGAAAGCATGTCGGGCGAACGAGGAGGAGCCGCCGGCCTCGGGGAACATCGTGGCGCCCTCGGCATAGGTCTTCGCGGTCAGCGCGAAGAGGCCTCCCGCGAAGATGAAGACCAGCGGGGTGAGCCCGAGGGCGTGCGCGGCGACCAGGCCGAGCGCGTAATAGATCGAGGAACCGACGTTCCCGTAGGCCGTCGCGAACAGCCCCGGGACACCGACCGTCTTCCGCAGCCCACGCTCTTTCAGCTCCGCCATGGCGTCCCGATCCGATCATCGGGCCCGGGCCGCTAACGCGACGCTAAGAACACCGGGGAGGGCGTAGAGATTTCGCTAAGAAGGCTCCACCAGGCGATAGCCGACGCCCGGATCGGTGATCAGGTAGCGGGGGCGGGAGGGATCTACCTCGATCTTCGCCCTGATGTGGGCCACATGCACCCGCAGATAGTGGGTCTCCTCCGCGTAGCCGGGTCCCCAGACGGTGTGCAGGAGCTGGCGCTGGGTGACCAGGCGGCCGGGATGCTCGGCGAGCGCGCTGAGCAGATCGAACTCGATTGGGGTGAGGTGAATCTCCTCCCCGCCTCGCCGCACCAGGCGGGAGGCCCGGTCCAGCTCGAGCTCCCCGAGCTTCAGGGCCGGCTCGGCCCCGTCCGCGCGCCGCCGCATCACCGCCCGCAGCCTTGCCAGGAGCTCGTCGGTGCCGAACGGCTTGGTCACGTAGTCGTCGGCGCCCGCATCGAGCGCCTTCACCTTCTCGGTCTCATCGCCGACTGCCGAGAGCACGACGATCGGCAGGTCGGTCCAGCGGCGCGCATCGGTGCAGACCTCGACGCCGCTGCCGTCCGGCAGCACCAGGTCGAGCACCATTGCGTCCGGCGGTCTGACCGAGAGCGCGTCGAGGGCCTCCCGCTTGGACTCGGCGGCGTCGACCTGGTAGCCCGCGTTCCGCAGGATCACCTTCAGTCCACGGACGATCTGGGGCTCGTCGTCGACCACCAGAACACGCTGGGCGGCGTTCATCTGACCGCGGTCGGTTGCTCGACCAGCGGAAACGACACCGCGAAAGAGGTCCCGTCCGGGGCGTCGGACTGGAGGCTGATCTCGCCTTCGTTTGCCTCAACGAACCCCCGGCAGATCGCCAAACCAAGGCCGCTGCCGGCGCCAGCCCGGCCATCGCGGAAGAAGGGCTCGAAAATCCGCGCCCGCACGGACGCCGGGACCCCGGGGCCCTGATCGGTGACCCGCACCGTCACCTTGGCCGCTCCGGACCCGCCACTGATCCTCACCGGCACCCCGCGAGGAGAGAACTTGATCGCGTTCTCGATCAGGTTGGTGAAGACCCGCTCGAGCTGTGAGGAGTCCGCCCTCACCAGCGGCAGGTCCTGGGGCAGCGCCAGATCGACCTGGGCCGAACCGTTTGCCCCTTCGGCTTGAGCGGCAGCCCGCGACACTACGTCGCGGAGGTCGCACCAGTCCAGGCGGGGGCGCGCGGCGCCGGCCTCGATCCGGGAGAGGTCGAGAAGATTGTCTACAAGCCTCGCGAGCCGCCCCGCTTCCTCGTCGACCACCGAGATCAGGGCGTCGCGATCGCTCGCCTCGACCTCACCGCCAAGGCCGCTGGCCGCGGTCCTGATCGCGGTCAACGGCGAGCGCAGATCGTGCGAGATCGAATGGAGAACGGCGGTCTTGGCGACCTCCGCTCGCCTCGATGCCTCCATCTCTGCCGCTTTCTCGGCCCCCCGCTTGCGCTCCGCCGCGACATCGAGAACCCGGGCCAACGGCCGGGCAAGGCGCTCGAGATCATCCCCGGACCACCGGGCGGGGTCGGCGCTGTAGAGCCAGACCGATTGCGCGTCGGTGGAGAGCCGGATGCACACCTCACCCTCACGCGGATCCGGCGCCGAGCGCGCCGCCAGCCGCAGTACGCCGTCGCTGGCCGCAGCGAGGTCCTCAGAGATCGGGGCGATCGGCGCCTCGAGCTCGCCCCCGCCAAGCAGCGAGGTGGCGGCGTCGGCCAGCATCGTCGCCTCTCGCTCGCGGGCGGCGGCCAGCGCCGCCCGCCGTTCGGCCTCGGCGGCACGCTCCCGGGCGGTGCCGGCGAGCCTTCCGACGACGAGCGCCGCAATCAGCAGCACCCCGAGCGCCACCACGTCCTCGGAGTCGGCCACCTCGAAGCGGTGCAGCGGCTCGACGAAGAAGAAGTTGAGTGCCACCACCCCTGCCACCGCGGCGACCATCGCCGCGAGCTGGCCGCGGCGGACGGCGACGGCAAGCACTGCGAGCAGGTAAATGCTGCCGAGCGCAGTGACCGAGGCGTGCTTGTCGAGCACGGCGACGAGCCCGGTGGCGAGCGCCACCAAGGCGAAGACCTCGGCGGCGGTGATCGCGATCCCTAGAAGAACAGGCCTTTTCGGAGCCTCTCGCCTCATCGTGGCGAGTTTACGCCGCCGCTTCGGCGTCGCTGGGTCGCGCGCGTAGGATGCCCTGCGCGATGCGCGCGGCGATCCGAACCAAGGTGCTGCTCGTGATTGGGTCAGCGGTTGCGGTGGCGGCGATCGCCGGCTGTGGCGGGTCCGATGAGGTGAGCGCCGAGGAGCTGGTGCAGCAGGGCGACGACGTCTGCCGCGAGGTCCAGGAGCGCTTCACCGAGATCCAGGCACAGCCTCCTGCGAACGCATCCGAGGGAGCCGAGCAGGCGGGCGAGCTGCTCGGTGTCGCCGACGACGCCCAGGCCGAGCTGCGCGACCTCGAGCCGCCTGCGGAGCTTCGCGACGGCTACGACGGCTACCTCGACGCGCGCGACGAGCTCAGCGATGCGCTCGAGCGAGGCAAGCAGGCCGCCGAGGACCAGGATGGTGACGCCTACGGCAAGGCCCAGGAGGAGGCGGCCAGTGGGGCACCGGAGAGGCAGAGGTTGGCCCGGGAGCTCGGCTTCAGGGTCTGCAGTCAGAGCGCCGAGGCGCCGTAGCGTCACTCGGCGGCGGTGCCGCCAGGATCAATCGCGGCCGGTGCCCCCGCTGCGCGCCAGGTGGGCGAAGCCGACGGTCATCGCCAGGTTGGAGAGGCCCGCCAGCCACATCCCGGCCCGGGCGCCGGGGCGGGAGAAGGCCGCCGAGCGCGACCAGACGATGTCGGTGAGCAGCTCGGTGCCCCGGAGCCAGGAGAGCGCCCACCAGTCTCGGGGACGGCCGCGGCGATGGGCGACCAGATGAGCGGCGGCGAAGGTGAGCCAGATCGGCCCACAGCGCTGGAACAGGAGCCGGGCGTCGTCAGAGGGCTCGTCATGGCCGATCGCCCGGAGGGTGGCGGCGGGGGCGAGCAACGCTCCCGAGCCGAGCGCGAGGTCGAAGGCGATCATGTTCCGGTTGGTGTCGCGCAGCAGCCGGTCGAGGGTCATCGCCGCGCGATCCAACCACATTTCAGATCCCTCACGCCTGGTGGGAAGGGAAACGGCTGCCCAGGGCGAAAAGAGCCGCCGTGGCACGGACTGCGACCAAGGCCGGCTCGGCCCGCAAGAGCCTCTCGGACTACATAACCGAGCGCTTCGACGACTTCTCCCGCTCGCAGAAGGACGTCGCCCGCTACATCGTCGATCACCTCGACGAGGCCGCCTTCCAGACCGCCGAGGAGCTGGCGCGCCGGGCCAACACCTCATCCTCGACCGTGGTCCGCTTCTCCCAGGCGCTCGGCTTCGACGGCTATCCCGAGCTCCAGCAGGCGGCGATCGAGGAGTACCGCCACAAGGTCGCCGAGGGAGCCGGCGACGCCAACGGCGGCAGCGGCGCCGCCGCCCTCTTCAACTTCGATCACTCCGAGTTCGAGGCCTCGCTGGGGGCCGACTACTCCAACATTGAGGAGACGGCCCGCTCGCTCACCCGCGAGCAGGTCGAGGCCTCGGTCTCGGCGATCGCGACCTCCCGGCGTGTGCTGATCGTCGGCGTCGAGCAGATGGCCTTCTTCGCCAGCTACCTGCGCCATCTGCTTGGGCTGCTCGACGTCCGGGCCGAGATCGTCGCCTCGCCGAACCAGGACAACATCCAGCGGCTCTCGCGAATGGACGAGGAGACCCTTCTGGTGGTTCTGACCGCGGGCCGCGCTCACCCCCTGATCCTGCGGGCCCTGAAGCTGGCCCGGCACCGTCGCGCGCGCACGCTCTCGATCACCGATGCGACCCTCTCGGACGTTGCCGAGCATTCGGAGCTGACGCTCTACTACTCATCCAACGGCCCCTCCTACATCCGCTCCAATGCGGCCCTGATGGGGCTTGTCCAGGCCCTCGCCCACGGGGTCTATGCCCGTGACGAGGCCGCCCACCGAGACCGGATTCGCGCCTTCAAGCTGAAGTAGCGTCGACTCCCCAAAATGGCGACAGGCCCGGGGGGCGATCCGGACCTGTGCCTGCTTCGGGGTCAAGGTGCGACCCCAAGTCGTTGATTCCCGTTTGCGGTGGGAAGTTGTTTGCCCTCGCCTTCTGGGCCCCTACCCAACGAGGCTTCTAGTCGCTTGCCCAGCCCTCACTGATGCAAACCTTCACGTAGCCATCCCGGCCAAGACGGCGAGGCAAGATCAGCGGATCGATCGAGCGACCGCCATCTAGTATTGGACAAGATGGCAGAGCGAGCCACATTCCGAGTGAAGACCGGCCTCGCCGAGATGCTCAAGGGCGGGGTGATCATGGACGTGACCAACGCCGAGCAGGCGACGATCGCCCAAGGCGCCGGCGCCAACGCGGTGATGGCGCTGGAGCGCGTCCCCGCCGACATTCGCACCGAGGGCGGTGTGGCGAGGATGGCGAATCCGGCCAAGATCCAGGAGATCCAGGAGGCGGTGACGATCCCGGTGATGGCGAAGGCCAGGATCGGCCACTTCGCCGAGGCCCAGGTGCTGGAGTCGCTGGACGTCGACTTCATCGACGAGTCCGAGGTCCTCACCCCGGCCGACGAGTCGAACCACATCGACAAGTTCGCCTTCGAGATCCCCTTCGTCTGCGGGGCGACCAACCTCGGCGAGGCGCTGCGCCGGATCGGCGAGGGCGCGGCGATGATCCGCTCCAAGGGCGAGGCCGGGACCGGCAATATCGTCGAGGCGGTCCGGCACATGCGTGAGATCACCGACGGGATCAAGTGGCTGGCCTCGCTGCGCGGCGAGCAGCTCGCCGCCGCGGCCAAGGACCTGCGGGCCCCGCTTGACGTCGTCCAGGACGCCGCCGAGCGCGGCTGGCTTCCGGTGCCGCTCTTCTGCGCCGGTGGGATCGCCACCCCCGCCGACGCGGCCCTGATGATGCAGCTCGGCGCCGAGGGCAACTTCGTCGGCTCCGGAATCTTCAAGAGCGAGGACCCCGAGCGCCGCGCCCGGGCGATCGTCGAGGCGACCACCCATTTCCAGGACCCCGACCGCGTCGCGAAGGCCTCGCTGGAGCTCGGCGAGGCGATGCCGGGGCTCGAGATCGAGGCGCTCGCCGCCGACGGCGGGCTGCTGCAGGGCCGCGGTACGTGAGGGCGCTCCGGTCATGCGAGGGCGCGCCGCCAGGCGCGACCCCGTTGATCGGGGAGGAGCAACCCGTTAGATGGCGAAGCCGCTGAATCTGGGCGTCCTCGCCATCCAGGGCGACTTCGAGGCCCACCGGCGGATGCTTTCCTCCCTTGGCGCCCGGGTCACCGAGGTTCGCGACCCCGAGCACCTCCAGGG
>JBOGZE010000315.1:0-8027 GCA_050697055.1 Solirubrobacterales bacterium | reverse complement strand
GCCCCGGCGCCCGCGGACGACACCACGGCGTGGGCGGCGTCGAGGACGTCGCCTCCGTAGCGCCAGGCCGGTTCGAGGACAACCTCCTCGGGGCTTTCGAGGGTCTCTCGCGCCCACCCGGCCCCGCCCGCGCAGTGCGGGCGTCCCTGCTCGTCGTCGCAGGAGAGGACCGTGGTGCGCGCACCGCGCGCGAGCAGCTCGATCAGGGCGCGCTCCGCCGGGCAGGCGTCCTCGAGCTCATCGACGATCAGGTGGGGGAAGCGCTCTGCGACCGTCGCGGCGAGCGCCGGCCGTTCGCCGAGCAGGCGGGTGAGCTCGAGCACCGCCTCGCCGCCGTCGACCGTCCCCGCGGCGCGCAGCATCGAGTCGTGCAGCTCGTAGATCTGTGCGAACTCCCGCTCGCGCGCGGCCGAATCCCTGTCGGCTTCGGCGGCTTGCCCGGCGCCGAGGCCCTCGGCCCACTCCCGGAAGCGCTCCGCGGTTATCCCGGCCGCCTTCAGCGCGTCGATCCGGTCGACGATCCTCGCCAGCAGTCCGGCCGCGTTGCCGCGAATCTCATGGCGACGCAGCGGCAGCTCGTCGAGCCGCTCGAGCAGCAGCGCCAGGCGCTCGGCGGCGGTCAGCGACTCGAGGAAGGGGTCAAGGCCGGCCTCGGTGGCGTGCTCGCTCAGCAGCCGGGCGGCGATCGCCGTGTACGGTTTGACCACCAGCTCCTCGAAGGCGCCCTCCATAACCTCCTCGGCCC
This sequence comes from Solirubrobacterales bacterium, assembly GCA_050697055.1. Taxonomy (GTDB): domain Bacteria; phylum Actinomycetota; class Thermoleophilia; order Solirubrobacterales; family 70-9; genus CAVVYV01. The sequence continues at coordinate 7,282 of JBOGZE010000315.1, read as the reverse complement.
GGGTGCGAATCCGGGTGGCGGTTGCCTGGGAGCTGGCCAGCACAAGCGCGCCCTCGCCGGCCTCCGCCAGGGCGGCGAGCCGATGGCTGATCGCCTCGGTGCGCCCGGACCCGGTCAACCCGAGCACGAGCAGGGGCCCATCGGCGTGGGCGACGACGCGCTCCTGCGCATCGGTGAGCGCGGGAGACTTTGACTCTGAGCGCTCCTCCACCGATTCCAGACTAGATCACTGACCCCACGCCTCCGAGCGGTTTGCCGCTGTCTGCGGCCATTAGTTGGGAGAGCCTCTCATCTAGCATCAGGTCGGTGACCGAGCCAGGCACGCCCCGGGACGCGGTCGACGCCCGCCCGGCCACCGCCCCCATCGACGAGGAGTGGATCGAGGCGTTTCGTGCCGCGGTCGCGGCCCAGCGTCGGATCTTCTCCGACCACCGGGGAATCGCCGCTCGCACCGAGTATGAGGGGATCGGCGAGGGAGGCGACCGCACCCTGGTGATCGACCGCCTCTGCGAGGACGCGATCTTCGCCGAGCTCGAGCGCGTCCATCAGCGTGGGCACGAGTTCACCGTGGTCTCCGAGGAGCGCGGCACGGTCAGCTTCGGCAACCCACGGGCGCCGCTGCAGGTGGTGGTCGACCCGATCGACGGCTCCCTCAATGCCCGCCGGACGATTCCCTGTCACAGCGTCAGCATCGCCGTCGCGGGCGGCGACTCGATGGCAGACGTCTCGCTCGGCTACGTCTACGAGTTCGGCGCCGGCGAGGAGTTCATCGCCACCCTCGGCGGGGGCGCGACCCTCGACGGCGAGCCGATCAGCACCCCCGGCGGCGACGGGATCGAGGTGGTCGCGATGGAGGCGACGAAGCCGGAGCGGGTTCGGGCGGCCGCCGAGAGCCTCTCGGGCGCCGCCTACCGGCTTCGCAGCCCCGGATCGATCGCCGTCTCGCTCTGCTACGTCGCCGGCGGGCGCTTCGACGGGATGATCACCACCCGCAACTGCCGCTCGGTCGACGCCGCCGCGGCCCAGCTGGTCGCCCGCGAGGCGGGGGCGGTGCTGGAGTTCGCCGGCTTCGAGCTGAGCGAGGCCCCGCTCGATCTCTCCGCCCGCTACGACGTCGCCGCCGCCCGCACCCAGGCGGACCTCGGCGTCCTCCGCCGGGCGCAGGACGCGGTCGACTGATGCCCGAGCGGATCGTCGATTGGGATCTGGCGGAGCGCGTCGGCCTCGCCCTCGCGGGCGAGGGACCGAGGTGGGAGGGCACGGACGAGGAGCTGCGGGCCGAATCCAAGCGCGCAGCGCAGCTCGTCCGCCACTACACGCGGCTGAAGCCGCGGGGGCGCCTCCCCGATGCCGAGCTGGTCGGGCGGGCCGAGTGGGCGCGGGCCAACCTGGACACCTTCCGTGAGATGTCCGCCGGGATCGAGGAGCAGCTGGGCGAGCGGCTGAACGTCTCCGGCAACTCCAGGGGGCTGCCCGCCACCTTGACGAGCGCCGCCGCTGGGGCCGAGGTCGGCCTTGCGGTCGGCTACCTCGGCCAGCGCGTGATCGGCCAGTACGACGTCGCCCTGATCGGGCCCACCCGCGAACCGCGCCTCCTCTTCGTCGGCCCCAACCTCTCGGCCGCCCGCGCGCGCCTCGACGTCGATCGCGACCTCTTCCTCCGCTGGATCGCCCTTCACGAGACCACACACGCCGTCCACTTCGCCTCGGTGCCCTGGCTGCGCGATCACATCGGCGGGATCGCCAAGGAGCTCTTCGAGGGCGCGGCCCTCGAGGTGAAGGCGGGGGAGCTGCTCGGCAAGCTCGTCCGCCTCAACCCACGCGAGCTGGTGCGCTCCGTCGCCGCCGGCGACCTCGCCAGGCTGCTGCTGCCCGAGCCCCAGCGGCGTCAGATGGACCGGCTGCTCGCCACCATGACCCTGGTCGAGGGCTATGCCGAGCACGTCATGGACGCGGTCGGCGATCAGCTCGACCCCGGCTACGCCGAGCTCCGCCGTCGCCTCGACCGCGATCGCGAGCGCCGCGGCCTGCTCGACTCGATCGTCTCCAGGCTGCTTGGGCTGGAGATGAAGCTGGCCCAGTACCGTCGGGGCAAGGCCTTCGCCGACGCGGTCGTCCGCACCGGCGGGATCAGGGCCCTCAACCGCGCCTGGGACTCGCCCGAGTGCCTGCCCAGCCCCGAGGAGCTCGATACCCCGGACGAGTGGGTTGAGCGGGTCGGGGCAAAGCGCGAGCGCCGCCTCTTCGCCCTCTTTCACCACTAAGCGGGCCCCCTGCGGATGGCCACCTACGTGTTGATCCACGGCGCGGGCGACGTCGGCTGGTACTGGCACCTGGTCGCTGCCGAGCTGCGCGATCGTGGCCATGAGGTGGTCGCACCGGACCTGCCGTGTGAGGACGAGTCGGCGGGATGGTCGGAATACGCGGACGTGGTCGTGGACGCGATCGATGATGCGACTGAACTCGCGGTGGTGGCCCAGTCCCTCGGCGGCTTCACCGCACCGATCGTCTGCGATCGAGTGCCCGTCGACCTGCTCGTTCTGGTGGCGGGAATGGTGCCGCTCCCCGGCGAGCCGGGGAACGACTGGTGGGTCAACACCGGCTACGAGGAGGTGGCGGGCGATCAGGCCGAGCACAGCGACGAGATTGCCCTCTTCCTCCATGACGTCCCGCCCGAGCTCGCGGCCGAGGCTCTGAGCAGGGGGCGGGATCAGGCTGAGGCCCCGATGCGGGAGCCGTGGCCGCTGGACGCCTGGCCCGATGTGCCAACGAGGTACCTGCTCTGCCGCGAGGACCGTTTCTTTCCGGCCGAGTTCGTTCGCCGGATGGTCAGGGAGCGCCTGGGGATCACTCCGGACGAGATCGATGGCGGCCACACCCCCGCCCTCAGCCGCCCAAAGGAGCTGGCCGACCGGTTGGAGACCTACCGGGCCGAGCTGTAGGCACGGGGGTGTAACAGCCGGCGCGCGGCGGTTTAAGAACGTGTGTTCGCTGCTACTCTGCGAACAACATTACGAGTAATAAGACCGTCCGCAACCCGTCGAGGGAGTTGAAGACCCAGATGTCCCACAAGCACCCGATCCCCGAAGATGGCGTCACCCCCAGCAAGCCGTCGGAGCAGGCGCTGCAGGCGGTCGACGTCGCCGTAGGCGCCGTTCCCCAGGCCGCCGACGCAGTCAAGAAGACCGTTGATCAGTGGAGCAAGCCCGAGACCCGTTCGCAGGAGATCGAGACACTTCAGAGCAGGGTCTCGACCCTGCGCGATCCGGAGACCCGATCGAGCGAGCTGGAGACCCTTCGTAAGCGGCTCGCCGACGAGATCGAGCGAGCCGGGACCCGCGGCGGCGACGTCCGCAAGCAGGTCACCGAGCAGCTGATCGGGCAGGCTCGCAAGGCCCGCGAGCGCCTCGAGCCGGTCTACCGGCAGCGCGTCGAGCCGGTGTACCGCGAGCGCTTCGAGCCGGCGGTGAAGCGGGTGCGCGAGCGGATCTGACGCTTAGCCCGGGCGACCGCGGAGAGGCGGGCGCCCGGTGAAGTCTGCTCACGAGACTTCGTGAGCGGAAGCAGCACCTCTCCTCCCTCGAAAACCGGGTCCTCTGTGGCCCGGTTTTCGCTTTCCCGGGACCGGGCCAGGGCCGGCCTTGCCATCTCCGTAGAATTTGGGCAGTGCCGACGAAGGAACAGGTCACCGAGAAGCTGACCGCGGTCATCGATCCCGAGCTGCGCCGCTCGATCGTCGAGCTGGGAATGGTGCGCTCGATCGATATCCGCGACGACGGACGGGTCGAGGTGATGGTCTCGCTGACCACTCCAGGTTGTCCGATCCGCTCCCACTTCCAACAGGCGGTGGCCAAGCAGGTGTCCGAGCTCGACGGGGTCAAGGGCGTCGAGGTCGGCTTCGACGTCCTCTCCGAGGGCGAGAAGTCGAACCTGCAGCAGAAGCTCGGCCGCCCGAAGCTACCCGAGGGCGCACTCGCCCAGGTGAAGAACGTGATCTGCGTCGCCTCTGGCAAGGGCGGGGTCGGCAAGTCGACGATGACCGCCAACCTCGCCGCCGCCCTGGTCGCCGACGGACACAAGGCCGGGGCGCTCGACTGCGATGTCTACGGCTATTCGATCCCGCGCATGCTCGGAATCAACCGGAAACCCGACGTCTCGCCCGAGCGCAAGATCATCCCTCCGGTCTCGCCCTCCGGCCCCACGGTGATGTCGATCGGGTTCTTCGTCGAGGAGAACGCCGCCGTCGTCTGGCGCGGGCCGATGCTTCATAAGGCGATCCAGCAGTTCCTCGAGGACGTCGCCTGGGACGAGCTCGACTACCTGCTGCTCGACCTGCCCCCCGGCACCGGGGACGTCTCGATGACCCTCGCCCAGCTCCTCCCCCAGGCGAAGATCCTGATCGTCACCACGCCGCAGCCCGCAGCGCAGAGCGTCGCCCAGCGCGCCGCGCAGATGGCGGCCAAGGTTGACCTCGAGGTGTTGGGCGTGATCGAGAACATGTCGGCCTTCACCGGGCCGGACGGAGAGCGCGTCTCGATCTTCGGCGAGGGCGGGGGCCAGCTGCTGGCCGACGAGCTCGACGTGCCGCTGCTTGCGAAGGTGCCGCTCTCGGGCGAGCTCCGGGAGCACTCCGACGACGGCACGCCCCTGGTGATCGCCGAGCCGGACGCTCCGGCTGCGCAGATGATCCGCGAGGCTGCCCGGGGGATCATCGCGGCGACGCCAATGGAGCTACCGGTGATGCAAGCGGCCTCGGGGCCAGCGCCCGCTCAGGGCAACGGCAGCGGTGTCAGTGGCACCGAGCTGCCGATGGCCCAGTAGCCGGCATCAGGCGGCCGCGCTACGACTTCGACTTGTAGTACTCGAGGTTGATCTCGGTGTACTTCGTCCACTCCTCGGGCAGCTGGTCCTCGGCGAAGCAGGCATCGACCGGGCAGGCCTCGACGCAGGCATCGCAGTCGATGCACTCGTCGGGGTCGATGAAGAGCTGCTCGACGGCCTCGTAGTCGGGCTCGTCGGGCGTCGGATGGATGCAGTCGACCGGGCAGACCTCGACGCAGGAATTGTCCTTTTCGCCGATACAGGGCTCCGCGATGACGTATGCCACAGCGCCGTTCCGTTTCCGAGTTGTGGTTGCGATTGCGGCGCCCTGGAAGGCACCGCGGGAACGAACATTCTAGGCACGGCGCTCTCCGAGCGGGTGCCAGTGGGGCACCTGGCTAACCTGGCCAGGTGATCCTGCTGACGGGCGCCACGGGGGTGATCGGAGGCGAGCTGTTGCCGCAGCTGCTCTCCGCCGGCCACGAGGTCCGGGCCCTGGTGCGCGACCCGCGCCGGCTCGGCGCCCAGCGGGTGAACGTGCAGATCGCCCTCGGCGATCTCTCCGACCCCTTTTCGATGCGACACGCGATGCGGGGCGTGGACACGGTGGTCCACCTGGCGGCGACGCTTCGCGATCAGCCGGGAGGCACGATCGAGGAGCTCAACGGGCTCGCCACCGCCCGGCTGCTGCGCTCGGCGGAGCGGGCCGGGGTGGACCGCTTCGTCTTCTTCTCGGCGATCGGGGCCACCCCCTTTCAGCTCACCCGCTTCTTCCGCGCCAAGGCGCTTGCCGAGCGCGCGGTGCGGGCATCGCCGCTGGAATCGATCGTCTTCGCTCCCTCGATCGTCTACCGGCGTGGCGATCCCTGGATCACCCTGCTCGAGCGGCTGGCGATCTTGCCGGCGGTCCCGGTGTCGGGATCCGGCGGCTCCCGCTTCCAGCCGATCTGGGCCCGCGACGTCGCCGCCTGCGTCGCTGCCGCCCTCGATGGCGCGGACTCCAAGGGCGGGGATGACGAGGGCGACGCCAACCCCGGGCGCCGCTATGAGCTAGCTGGGCCCGAGACGCTCTCCTACGACGAGATCGTCGAGCAGGTGCTGGAGGCCAACGGTCGCGAGCGCCCCCTCGTCCACGTGCCGCTGCCCCTGGTCCGTGCCGGGCTCCGCGGGCTGGAGCTGATCGCCGGCCCCTCGGTCTTCGCCACCTGGGAGGAGGCCGAGCTGATGGAGGTGCCGATGGTCAGCGAAGGGGGAACGGCGGACGCCGAGCGCCTCGGCGTCGAGCCGCGGCCGATGGCCGGGGTCCTCGGCACCAGCGGCTAGCACGGGCTCGTCGCCTCAGCAAAGAGGCCCGGCTGGTGCCGGGCCTCTCATGAAACGGGTTACTCCTCGGCTTCGCCTGCGGAGCACCCTCGCGGAACGCCCGCGTGTGGTGCGGGCACTCGCCTGTTACGAAACAGAATACGCCGCCTCCTAACTGCTATAACGGGTCGCTCCTCGGCTTCGCCTTCGGAGCGCCCTCGCATCAACGGGGGCGGCTCGCGTCTACGGCTGGTAGCCGTCTACATCATCCCGCCCATGTCGGGCATGCCACCGCCGGGCATACCGGCGCCGACGCCTTCCTTCTCGGGCGGCTCGGCGACGATCGCCTCGGTGGTGAGGATGTTCTTCGCGATCGAGGCGGCGTTCTGGAGCGCCGAGCGGGTGACCATGGTCGGGTCGATGACGCCGGCGGCGGTCAGGTCGCCGTACTCGCCATCGTCGGCGTTCAGGCCCTCGCCGGGCTTCAGACCGCGCACCTTCTCGACCACGACCGAGCCCTCGAAGCCGGAGTTCTCCGCGATCTGGCGAATCGGCTCTTCGAGGGCCTTCCTGATGATGCCGGCGCCGGTGCGCTCGTCATCGTCGCTGTAGGAGTCGAGGTCGAGCGCGCCCTGGGCGTTGAGCAGCGCGACGCCGCCGCCCGGGACGATGCCCTCCTCGAGGGCCGCGCGAGTCGCCTGCAGGGCGTCCTCGACGCGGTGCTTCTTCTCCTTCATCTCGGTCTCGGTCGCCGCTCCGACCTTGACGACCGCGACGCCGCCGGCCAGCTTCGCCAGCCGCTCCTGCAGCTTCTCGCGATCGAAGTCGGAGTCGGTGGTCTCGACCTCGGACTTGAGCTGCTTGATCCGGCCCTTGATCTGGTCGGACTCGCCGCCGCCGTCGATGATCGTGGTCTCGTCCTTGGAGACGACCACCCGGCGCGCCTTGCCGAGCTGGTTGAGCTGGGTGTTCTCCAGCTTCAGGCCCATCTCCTCGGTGATCACCTCGCCGCCGGTGAGGATGCCGATGTCCTCGAGCATCCGCTTGCGGCGGTCGCCGAAGCCCGGCGCCTTCACGGCGACGCCGGTGAAGGTGCCGCGGAGCTTGTTCACCACCAGGGTCGCCAGGGACTCGCCCTCGACGTCCTCGGCGATGATCA
>JBOGZE010000314.1:0-9201 GCA_050697055.1 Solirubrobacterales bacterium | reverse complement strand
GGCCGAGCCCGGAGGCCGCCGCCACCTCGACACCGGCGGTCGTCCCGTCCCCCAGCAGCGCAAATGGGGCCTCGATCGGCCGCCCCAGCGGGTCATGGGCCGTCGCCCGCCTGATTGCGCCACCGAGGCTCGCCAGCAGGGCCTCGACCGTCCCCTCGCCGCCGTCGGCGGCGGGGCAGAGCTCGGCGCGGCCGCCGGACGCCTCGACGCCGCGCCCGATCGCAGCGGCGACGTCCACAGCCGAGATCGTCCCCTTGAAGGAGTCGGGGGCGACGAGGACGGTGACAGAGCTAGCCGGCGTAGAGCGCGTCGACGTCGGGCTCGTACTTCTTGGCGACGATCGCGCGCTTCACCTTCAGCGTCGGGGTCAGCTCGCCACCCTCCTGGGAGAGGTCCTGGGGCAGGATCTCGAACTTCTTCACCTGCTCGACCCGGGCGAACCTCTCGTTCACCTGGTCGAGGTGCGCCTGGATCAGCGCCCTCATGCCCTCGTGCTTGCTGAGCGCCGCTGCGTCAGTGGGCCACCCATTCTCCTTGGCGACCTTCGCGCACTCCTCCATGTCGAGAGTGACCAGCGCCACCAGATAGGGACGGCGGTCGCCGATCACCACGCACTGGGAGATGTAGGGGCTCTGCTTGATCTCGGCTTCGAGGTTGGCCGGGGTGATGTTCTTCCCCCCCGCGGTGATGATGATGTCCTTCTTCCGGCCGGTGATCGAGAGGTAGCCGTCCTCGTCGATCTCGCCGATGTCGCCGGTATGGAGCCAGCCATCGACGAGCGTCTCGCGGGTCGCCTCCTCGTTCTTGTAGTAGCCCTGGAACACGTTCGGGCCCTTGACCAGGATCTCGCCGTCCTCGGCGATCCTGATCTCGCAGCCGTTGAACGCGCGCCCGACCTTGCCGAACTTGAAGGCGTCGGGCCTCGCCACGGTGGCCGCCGTCGAGGTCTCGGTCATCCCCCAGCCCTCGAGCAGCAGCACCCCCGCGGCGTCGAAGAAGCGGAGGATGTCGGGGTTGATCGGGGCGGCGCCGGTGACGCAGTTCTTGATCCGGCCCCCGAACAGCGCCCGGATCTTGGAGAGCACCTGCCGGTCGGCGATCTCGTATTGCTTGCGCAGCAGCCAGCCGACTCGCTTGCCCGCGCGCTCGCGCTCTCGCACCTTTGCCCCCACCCGGACCGCCCAGTTGAAGACGATCTTCTTCAGCCCGCCGGCCTTCTCCACGTCGCTGGTCGCCGCCGTGTAGATCTTCTCGAAGATCCGCGGGACAGATGGGAAGTAGTCGGGCTTCACCTCCACGAGGTTGGGGACGATCTTCAGCGGATCCCGCTCCCAGTAGGCGATGTTGCCGCCGAGGTCGAAGCTGAGGAACTGGATCAGAAGCGCGAAGGAGTGGGCGAGGGGGAGGTAGAGGTAGCTGGTCGACTCCTTCTCGAGGACGCTCTCGGTCAGCGCCATCGTCACCATCGAGCGGTAGTTGCCGTGGGAGATCACGCAGCCCTTCGGCGGTCCGGTGGTGCCCGAGGTGTAGATGAAGGTGCAGATGTCATCGGGGGTGACCGAGCCCCAGCGCTGCTCCCACTCGGCGTCCGTGCGGGCCGCGCCGCTCCCGACCAGCTCGTCCATCGAGATCGCCCCGCCGCCCGAGCCCTCCATGCGGATCACCTGCTCGAGCTTCGGGCAGCGATCACGGACCTCCTGCACCTTGGCAAGCTGCTCGTCGTCCTCGACGATCACCACCTTGGCGTCGGAGTTCTCGAGCACGTACTGGCACTCATCGGGCGAGTTGGTCTGGTAGATCGGCACCACGGTGGCGCCGGCGCTGAGCGCGGCGAAGTCGAAGTAGGTCCACTCCGGGCGAGTGTTGGCCAGGATCGAGACCTTGTCGCCCTTCTCCACCCCGAGCTCGATCAGCCCCAGGGAGAGCTTCTTGGCGATCTCACCGACCTCGCGATAGGTGTGGGAGACCCACCGCCCGGACTCGTCCTTGTAGGTGAGCGCCCCCAGGTCGGCATGGCGCTCGGCCGCCATCGGCAGCAAGTCAGCGATCGTCTTGCTCTGTGTGCCGGCCTCCGCCGCGGACGGCGCCGTGGGGGCGGTCGCTGTCTCCATCTTTCCTCGCCTCCTGGCTCGAGGTTGCCGCCTTTCGACGGCCGGTGGAGGAAGTCTATTAGGCGGTTGGCCGGGCGGCCAGTGAAGGGGGACCTACGCGGTCGCTTGCTTGTCTCTGCTCTGCAGCGCCCGGAGCGAGGACTGGAAGAGGGTCTTGTCGATGCGGCCCTTGAGGACCGGCACGTTCATCTCGATGCACTTGCTGAGGACCTCGCGACGCTTCATGTGCAACTCGTCGGCGAGCTCGGTGGGCGTGAGGTGAACCGCCATATGTGCGTCTCTCCTTCCGTCACTAATCGGGTCGCTCCTCCGACGCTAAACGGGTCGCTCCTCGGCTCTGCCTCGGAGCGCCCTCGCATCTGCGGAGCGCCCTCGCGTATACCGGAGGCTCATGTATATCGCCTCGAGATGACGTGTCAACCGTTTTCCCGCAGTTTGCGCATTCGTTCAGACCGGATTCGGAACGTCGATGAAGGTGTGCTCGACCCTATAGCGCTCGGCGAGGAGCTCGCCAAGCCGGCGGATGCCGAGGGTCTCGGTCGCGTAATGGCCCGCGGCGATGAAATGGACGCCGTATTCGCGGGCCTCGGCCATCGCCGGCTCGCTCGGCTCGCCGGTGATCAGCGCGTCGAGCCCGAGGCTGCCCGCCTCCGCGATCGCGAAGGCGCCGCCGCCGCTGACGATGCCGACGCCGTGGATCGCGCTCGGGCCCGAGTCGAAGACCAGGGGCTGCTGGCCGATCAGCTCATGGATGCGACGGGCGAGCTCGCCGATCTCGATCCCGGCCGCGTCGGTGCCGATTGCGCCGACAGGGGCGCCGCGGGCGTGCCCGAAGGGGCGAGGGTCGTGCCGCAGGCCGAGCCGCTCGCGCAGCAGCGCGTTGTTACCGATCTCCCGGTGGGCGTCGAGCGGCAGGTGGTAGCCGGCGAGCGAGACGTTCGAGCCGAGCAGCGTGCGGAGGCGCGCCGCCATCGGCACCGTCAGCGCCCGCTCCTGTGAGTCCCAGAAGAGCCCGTGATGGCAGAGCACCAGCTGGGCGTCGGCCGTGATCGCCCGCTCGACCGTCTCCAGATTGGCCGAGACCGCAGTGGCGAGCTTCGAGACCTCAGCCCCGCCCGGCACCTGGAGACCGTTGGGGCAGTAGTCCTCGAAGGCGTTGATCTCCAGCAGCCGGTCGCAGAAGCCGATGATCTCGTCGCGGCTCGCCACCCGGCCAGACTATTCGCTCGGCGAGCCGCGATCGGGCGCGCAACTACCATGCCGCCATGGCCCCCGGCGAGGCGATCCAGGAGAGTGGGCTCGAGCGCTGGGCCGCGGTCGCCGAGGTCCCGATCGAGGAGGGGTTTCGCACCCTGCTCACCGGCCTCGCGGTCCGCTATTACAAGGCCGTCGCCGGTTGAGCGAGGCGCCGCAGGGCAGGAGGCCGCGCACCGTCGGGGTGATCGCGTTGGTGCTGGCGGTGCTCCTGCTGATCTTCGTGATCGCCAGCCTCTCCCTCGACGAGGGGGACGAGGAGCTGGTCGAGATCACCGGCGCCGACGAGGTGCAGCGCCAGCTTGGAGGGATTCCGCAGGACGGTGCCGTGCTTGGCTCGAGCGAGGCCCCCGTCAGTGCCCAGGTCTTCAGCGACCTGCAGTGCGCCCCTTGCGCCGACTACCAGCGCCAGGTGATCACCCCCCTGATTGAGGGCCCCGTCCGCGACGGCGACCTGAGGCTCGAGTTCCATCACTTTCCGATGCGCCAGAGCGGGTTTGCAAACGCCTCCTACGGCGCGGTGGCGGCCGCGGAGCAGGACGACGAATGGCAGTTCATCCAGCTCTTCTTCATCAACCAGGACGAAGCAACGGAAGGGGCGACCGACGACTTCCTCGACCAGATCGCGAACGCGATCCTCAACTTCAACGTCGAGCAGTGGCAGCGCGACTCCGACGACCCCGAGGTGAAGGAGACGCTGGCAGCTGACGACGTGCTCTCCGCCGATCACGGGTTCCCACAAGAGCCCGCGGTTATCGTGGACGGCCCACGGGGCAGCGCGGAGCTGATCGAGTCCCCGTCAGCGGAGCAGATCGAAGCCGCGATCGCCCAGGTTCGGTGAGGGCGCCAGCGTGACTCGCCGGCGCGCGCTGATAGCCGATCGCAAGTGGCCTAAGGAGTCGGCCTGATCTCGGCAAGCCATGCTGCGATCCGCTCGCCGAGCAGTGAGCCCTGGTCCTCGGGCAGGCCGTGCCCGGCCGACGGGATCCATTCATCGACCTGCCTGCCGATCGACGCCGCGAAGCGCTCCGCTGTCGCCGCGGTCAGGATCGTGTCGCTCTCGCCCCAGATGATCCGGAACGGCCGGGCGTCGTTCTTGAGCGCGTCGAGCACGGTCTGGACTCCCTCGGGGGTCCGGTCGGTCCGCTCCACCGACAGCGGCAGGGCGCGCAGCGCCACCTTCGATTCCGGCCCCAGATAGGGCGCGTCATAGGCGGCGATCACCTCGTCGTCTGGATCGTTGTAGAGGGTCCCCCGCATCACCCAGCCGACCGGCAGGTCCTCATTCTTCTCGACGAAGTCGCGGAACTCCACCCACCTCTCGCTCATCCACACCTCGGTCGGGTCGAGCGCGGTGTCGAGGATGACGGCGCGGGCGATCCGATCGGGCTCAGCGACCGCGAGCGTCAACCCGATCGTCCCGCCCCAGTCGTGGAGGACCAGCGTCAGATCGCGGAGGTCGAGGTCGCTAAGCAGCCTGCTGGTCAGGGCGACGTGACGCTCAAGTGAGTACCAGCCGAGGTCGCTGGGCTTGTCCGATCGCCCGCATCCGGCGAGATCCGGAGCAATGCAGCGATAGCCGGCATCGACCAACGGAGGAATGACCCTGCGCCATATGAACGACCAGGTTGGCTCGCCGTGGATCAGCAAAATCGGTGGGCCCTCTCCGACGTCCAGGTGAGCCAGCCGCAGCCCGTCCACCTCGCGGTATTGGGGCTCGAAGTCGAAGTCCGGCAGCCCCTGGAAGCGTTCGTCTGGGGTCCGAAATGCGTGGGCGGTGCCGGCGCTCTCCATGCGAAGGGATCCTACGGTGCGACGATCGAGCGCCGGGAGCGGTCCGCCGGCCGCGCAATCGGGAAACGTGTCGGCCGGAGGTTGTCTCGAATCCGTGCCCCATCTCGCCACCCCTTACCTACGGCAGCTATTAAGGTGCAACCTATCGGGTGTGTGGAGCAGAGCGAGCAGCCGATCGCTAATGCTCAGAAGCGGGGGCGAGCTCCCACGGCCCGCGAGGGCGCCCTACTTCGCGAATACCCGGTTGGCCACCGTCGCGTCGACGAGCGTGTCGAACGCAACGAGCTTGCCGTCGGTGTTGTAGGTGAGGACGTCGGCGCTTTCGGCCGCCTCGCCCTCGAGGTGGACCGTGGTGAGGACGACGACCTTGTCTCCCTCGGCGACGAAGTCGTGGGGCTCGGTGCGGAAGTCCTTGCTCATGAACTTCCCCCATAGCTCTCCGACGGCCTGCTTGCCGTTGTAGGTCCCAGTCAGCGCGTTGTCGCCGCGCACTGTCCACTCGACCGAGTCGTCGATGTTGCGCATCGCGCCCTCGGCATCGCCGCTGCTGAACGCCGCGTAGGCGTCCTGCGCCGACTGCTTGTTCTCTTGCGCACCCATGGCTGGATTCCCTTCTGCGGGTTTGGTGATAGGCGGGACGATCATAACTGCGTAGGCTCCACTTCCTTGGCGCGGTCCAACGCTGTCGCGACTCTCGTTCTGGAACGACCACCGGTAGCGGAGCGGCTCCGTGGAGGCGCTGCTCCTTCGCGCGACGACCAGGAGCGGCAGCGAGCGCTGCTCCTCTCATGCAAACGAGCAGCGGTTGCTACCACCAAGCTGCCGCGCTACCCCAAGCCTCGCTACCAGCTGGCTACCAGATCGCTCAGGCGCTCCCGGAAACCGACTACTTCTAAAGCCGATCGACTCAACTTCGGATCGGCTCGGGAAGCCTTCAGGAGCAGGCGCTGTCGCGATCTGCCGCGATCTGCCGGTTCCTCTACGTCAATCGGGGCGCCCGGATTTGAACCGGGGACCTCACCGACCCGAACGGTGCGCGCTACCAGGCTGCGCCACGCCCCGAGGGCAAGAAGGATAGAGACGGCCTGCGGGGGAGGAGCGCGCGGGTGGCGCCGCGGGCCGGTCCCAGATAGCGTTGGCTGATGGCCGACTACCGCCGGGTGATCGAGGAGCTCTACGGGGCGATGAACCGCCACGACGGCGAGGCGATGGCCCGCATGTACGCGCCCGAAGGGCGCTTCCGCGATCCTGCCTTCGGCGAGCTCAGCGGCGCCGAGACCGGCGACATGTGGCGGATGCTGACCTCCCGCGCCGACGACCTGCGTGTCGAGCTGCCGGAGCACTCGGTCGATGGCGACACCGGCCACGCTCGTTGGATCGCCCGCTACACCTTCACCCGCACCGGCCGGCCCGTCGTCAACGACGTCCAGGCCCGCTTCCGGTTCCGCGAGGACGGCGTGATCGAGGAGCACGAGGACTCCTTCTCCTTCTACCGCTGGGCGCGGCAGGCGCTCGGCCCGGTCGGCCTGGCGCTCGGCTGGGCGCCGCCGATGCGGATGATGGTTCGCCGCCGTGCCCGCGAGGATCTGGCGAAGTTCCGCGGGGAGGCCTGAACGCGGTGGAGGGCCAGGGGGAGCGGGACCGGGGCCACCCCGACCGCTTTCGCTTGCTCTCGATCGACGGCGGCGGCATCCGCGGGCTGATCGCGGCCCGGGTGATCGCGCGGCTCGAGGAGCTGATCACGGACGCCGCCGGGGAGGATCGGCGGATCGCCGACTGCTTCCACATGGTCACCGGCACCTCGACCGGGGGACTGCTCGCGATCGGGGTGACCGCGCCGGACCCCGAGCGCCCCGGCCGGCCCCGGCTGACGGGCAGCGACCTGGTCGAGCTATACCTGGACGAGGGCCCGACGATCTTCGGCGACACCCTGCACAAGATCCTCTCGCTGTGGGGATGGACCCGTCCCAGGCACTCGCCCGGGCGGCTCAAGGACGCCCTCCGGCGGCGCTTCGGCGAAAGCCGGCTTCGGGATGCCCTCCGGGAGCTGATCGTCACCTCCTACGACATGCACGAGCCCGGTCCGCACTTCTTCAAGCGCTGGCGGGCGCGGGAGGTGGCCGACCGCGACGCCCCGCTGGTGGACGTTGGGCTCGCGACTTCGGCGGCCCCCACCTACTTCCCCTCCCACGGCCTCGACAGCCGGGCGCTGATCGACGGCGGCGTCTTCGCCTCCAACCCCTCGGTTGCCGGGGTGGTCGAGGCGCTGAAGCGACGCGGCGACGAGCCGCGCGACCTGGGGGCGAACGAGCTCCTGGTCGTCTCCCTGGGCACCGGCCAGTACGAGGTCGGCCAGAACCAATCCACGGTGAGGCGCTGGGGTCGGCTCGGCTGGGTCTGGCCGCGGCCCGACCCCGCCCTGGTGGCCGCCTTTCTCGACGGGCAGTCCGACGCCGCCGACCACTGGGCGGAGGTCCTGCTCAACCACGAGCCGGGCCGGGCTGTCCCCGAGCCGAGCGATCAGGGGAAGGGCCCGCGCTATTACCGCTTCCAGGTGACCCTGCCGCGCGGCACCTCGCTCGACGACGCGAGCGAGCGCTCGCTGGCCGAGCTCTCCGAGGCGGCCGATCGACTCCTGGCCCGGAGCGATGCCGAGTTGCGGGAGCTGGCCCGGCGGCTTGCTCGGCTGGAGCCGCTGGCGGCGGATCCCATGTGAAGCGGGTCGCTCCCCCCTCATGAAACGGGTCGCTCCTGCGGAGCGCCCTCGCATCTGCGGAGCGCCCTCGCGTCAGGCGCGCTCGTGTGAGGCGCGGGGGACCACGTAGCGGACCCCGAGCAGCGCCAGCAGCAGTCCCCCGGCGCCGATCCAGACGATCGGGTCCTCGACCGAGAAGCTCTCGAGCTGGCTGCCGAGGTAGGTGAAGTAGGCGGTGATCGGGAGGTAGGCGGCAGCGGTCGTCCAGGTGAACCGCCACAACGGCACCCGGGCGGCGCCGCAGACGTAGCCGAGCAGGCTGAAGGGCACGATCGGGACCAAGCGGGCGGCGAGCAGGAAGGTGACGCCGCCGCGATCGATGAGGCGCTCGATCCGCTCGAATCGCTCCTCGCCGAGGATGGTGTAGAGGAGCGGGCGCGCCGCGTGGCGACCGACCGCGTAGGCGAGCAGCCCCGAGAGGACCCAGCAGGCCATCACCATCGGCAGGCCAAGCGGGAATCCGTAGACGAAACCGACGGCGGCGTCGAGGATCTCCGCCGGGTAGAAGACGACCACGTGGATCATCGACAGCCAGACCACCAGCAGCACTCCGACCGCCCCGAGGTCTCGAAGGTCGGACCGTACGGAGCTCGTGTCACCGCTGACCGCGTCCAGGAAGGCCTCGCGGAGAGGGGGGATGGCGAACGCCGTGGCCAGCCCCAGCGCGATCCCCCCGAGGGTGATGGCCACTCCCGTCCAGGTCCCTCCGCCAGGCGGCCCGCTGCTCACAGGTCGCTAGATTACGACCGAAGCCGTTCGGGTAGGACGGCTGCCCAGTCGAGAATCCCGAAGGAGGGCAGATGGCTTACGAGGTCCCCGACCTTCCCTACGACTACAACGCGCTCGAGCCTCACATCGACGAAGAGACGATGCGCGTTCACCACGACAAGCACCACCAGGCATACGTCGACAAGGCCAACGCGGCGCTCGAGGGCACCGAATGGGCCGACAAGGACGTCAACGAGGTGCTCCAGAATCTCTCCAGCCTCGGCGACAAGGAGACCGCCGTCCGCAACAATGCCGGCGGGCACTCCAACCACAGCTTCTTCTGGGAGATCATGAGCCCGGACGGCGGCGGGGAGCCCGATGGCGACCTCTCCGACGCGATCAAGGAGGGATTCGGCGACCTCGGCTCCTTCCAGGAGGAGTTCAAAGCCGCGGGGGTGAACCGCTTCGGCTCCGGCTGGTCCTGGCTCGTCCACGACGGCTCCGGCCTCGCGGTGGTCTCGACCGCGAATCAGGACACGCCGGTCTCGGACGGGAACACCCCGATCATCGGCGTCGACG
>JBOGZE010000313.1:0-3559 GCA_050697055.1 Solirubrobacterales bacterium | reverse complement strand
GTTTGAGGAGCGTCAGGCGTCGATCCGGAGCGCCGCCTCGCGGCGCTCGCTGACCAGATCGACGGTCTGCTCCGCGAGGTTCGCCTCATCCCCCGCCCGGACCAGCTGCTCCAGCCGGGAGATCGCTCCGGTCACCCACTCGGGGTCGAGGGGCATCCGCCGCACCGCACGGACGATCTTCTCCGAGGCGGTCGGCTGCTGGCGCTCGTCGGAGTTGAAGAGCTCCTCGTGGAGCTTCTCCCCCGGCCTCGGGCCGACCACCTCGACCGCGATGTCCACCTCGGGCTCGTAGCCGGCCAGCCGGATCATGTTGTGGGCGAGGTCGAGGATCTTCACCGGCTCGCCCATCTCCAGCACGAAGACCTCCCCGGTCCCGGCGCCGAGGTCGCCGGCCCGGATCACCAGCTGGACCGCCTCCGGAATCGTCATGAAGTACCGGGTCATCTCCGGGTCGGTCACCGTCACCGGCCCGCCGCGCTCGATCTGGCCCCTGAAGATCGGCACCACGCTCCCCGAGGAGGCGAGCACGTTGCCGAAGCGGACTGTGATGAAGCGCGACTGCGGGTGCCTGTGGCGGGCCGCCTCGACGATCCACTCTGCCATCGCCTTCGAGGCCCCCATCACGGTGCGCGGGTGGACCGCCTTGTCGGTGGAGACGAGGACGAAGCGCTCACAGCCAGAGGCGGCGGCGGTCTCGGCGGTCACCCTGGTCGCGATCGCGTTGTTGCGGACCGCCTCCAGCGGATTCGACTCCATCAGCGGCACGTGCTTGTAGGCGGCGGCGTGGAAGACGACGTCCGGGTTGAAGCGCTGCATCACCTCGAGCATCCGGTCGGGCTCCTTGCAGTCGGCGAGCACCGACTCGACCCGGGTGAAGTGGCGCTCCTCGATCATCTCCCGGTCGATCCGGAAGAGGTTGTCCTCAGCGTGGTCGAGCATCACCAGCAGTTTCGGTCGCACCCGGGCGATCTGGCGGGTCAGCTCCGAGCCGATCGAGCCACCCGCCCCGGTGATCAGGACAGTCTTGTCCTGGAGGTAAGCGCCAACTCGGTCGAGCTCCATCAACACCGGCTCGCGGCCGAGCACGTCCTCGACCTGGACCTCGCGCAGCTGCTTGGTCAGCTGGACGCCGCCCCGGAGGAGCTCGAACACCGTCGGAAGGGTGCGGACGCTGACGTCGCGCTCCCTGCAGGCGGCGACGACGCGCCCACGGAGCTCGCCGGGGGCCGATGGGATCGCGATCACCACCTCGTCAGGCTTGCGCTCGTCGAGGATCTGCGCGATCTCCGCCGTCGTGCCCAGGACCTTGATCCCGTGCAGGCGCATCCCCCGCTTCCGAGTGTCGTCGTCGAGAAAGCCGATCGCGCGCGAGCCGAGATTGGGGTTGAGTTGAAGCTCGCGGACCACCATCTGGCCGCCGGAGCCCGCGCCCACCACCAGGACCTGCCGGGCCTTCTCGACGGTCTTGCGGTCGGGACGCTCGATCACCATCCGCACAAGCAGGCGGGCGCCGCCGACAAGGAAGGTGCTGAGCAGGAAATCAGTGACCAGGACAGAGCGCGGGATCGCGTCATCGAACGGCCTCAGCAGGTAGAGGCTGATCAGCAGGATCAGGGTCGAGACAGTCGACGCCCGCACCACATCGACGAAGTCGGGGAGCCGGAAGTAACGCCACCATTTCTCGTAGAGCCCGAATGCGGCGAAAACGATCAGCTTCCCGACGACGACGAAGCCGATCGTTACCCCGAGCATCTCTCGGTATTTCGCGGGCACGCCGCCCTCGGTCTCGAGGAAGCGCATCCTCCAGGAGAGGTAGTAGGCGAGGGCGATAAGGACGGCGTCGGCGCCCAACTGCCACAGCCGCTGCCGGTAGACGGGGTGCTTTAGCCGGTCCACGACGAAGCGAGTCTAGTGCGAGCCGGACGGACCGGCAAAGAGCCCATTCGTGCGCATACGGGTATGCATCTCGCTACCGTCCCTGCGGCTCATGACCGACTTCATCGTTGATCCCCTGGTCGATTTCTGCGTCGACGTAATCGGTGAGATCGGCTACGCGGGGATCTTCCTGCTGATGCTGGTCGAGAGCGCCAACATCCCCGTGCCGAGCGAGGCGACGATGCTGTTCGCCGGGTTCAAGGTCGATGACGGCGATCTCACCCTGCTGGGGATCACCGCCGCGGGAGTGCTCGGCAACGTGGTGGGCTCCTGGGCCGGCTACGCGATCGGCTATTACGGCCGCGAGGAGTTGCTCGAGCGACACCACGTCTTCCACGTCAGCCAGAAGCAGATGGCACGGGTCGAGGGGTGGTTCGACCGCTACGGCGGGGTCACCGTCTTCTTCACCCGGATGCTGCCGATCGTCCGTACCTTCATCTCGACGCCGGCCGGCGCCGCCCACATGCCCTTCTGGCGCTTCACCGCCTACACGGCGGCGGGCTGCATTCCCTGGGTGCTGATGCTGGGCTTCATCGGCCAGCAGGTCGGCGCCAACTGGGAGGAATGGAAGGACAGGCTGCACTACTTCGACTACGCCGTCGTCCTCGGCCTGATTGGCCTCGGCGTCTGGGCGCTGATTCGCTGGCGCCGCGGATCGGGGCCGGGCGACGCCGAAAGCAGCGCCGCCAGAACAGACGCGCGCGGCGAGGCCGAGCCCGCCACCGAGGCCTGAGGGAGTGGCAATACGACCCTCGCGGGCGGCGGTGCTGGGCGCGGTCCAGGGCCCCGCCGAACTGCTGCCTGTGTCGAGCTCAGCCCATCTGACACTGATCCCGTGGCTCGCTGGCTGGAACTGGGACAGCCAGGACGCGGAGCTGCGAAAGACCTTCGAGGTGGCCCTGCACGCCGGTGCCGCCGCCGCCCTGCTGGTCGGCCAGCGGCGGGTGATCGCCGAGGAGCTGCGCACCTTCGACCGCCGCAAGGCCGCCGTCCTCGGCCTCTCCTTCGTAACCCCCGCCGCCTGCGGAGTCGCCCTCGAGCGGCCGATCGAGCGGCACCTGGGTGGGCCGCTGCCGACCGCGCTCGGGCTACTGATCGGGGCCGCGGCAATGGCGATCGCCGACCGGCGGCCGCAGAATCGCGACGGTGGCCGGGCCGGACCCATCGACGGCCTTGCCCTCGGCCTCGCACAGGCGGCGGCGCTCGCCCCCGGAGTCTCGCGCAACGGCGCCACCTTGACCGTCGCCCGCTGGCGCGGCTTCAGCCGCGAGCACGCCAACCTCCTCTCGCGAACAGTCGCGCTCCCGGTGATCCTCGCCGCGGCGGCGCTCAAGGGTTCCCGGCTGAGGCGCCGCGGGCTGCCCGCCGAGCAGCGGCCCGCCTTTCTCGCCGGCACCGCCGCCGCTTTCGCCTCGACCCTCGCCTCCCAGGCCCTGATCCGGATGGTCGAGCGCGACAGCTCGCTTGCCCCCTACGCCGCCTACCGCACCGGGCTCGCGGCCCTCGTCCTCGGCCGCCTTATCCACAGGCGCCGGGGTCGCCGGCGCCGCCCGAACCTCATCCAGCTTCAGCGGGACGGAGACGGCGCCGGGCCCTCGGCGCCGGCCACAGCGCAGTCCCCGCC
>JBOGZE010000312.1:0-7858 GCA_050697055.1 Solirubrobacterales bacterium | reverse complement strand
CCCGGGATCGGCAAGCGGACCGCCGAGCGGATCATCGTCGAGCTGCGCGAGAAGGTCGCAGGGGAGATCAAGGGCGACGCCGACGGCGTCGCCGCGGACGATGGGGAGGAGGACCCGCGGTCGCTCGCCCGCGAGGGGCTCCTGAACCTCGGCTACCAGCCCGCCGAGGCCGAGAGGCTGCTGGGCGAGGCCGAGGGAGAGACCCCGGAGGAGATCGTCCAGGCCGCGCTCCGCCGCGCCGCCGGGGCGAGGGCGGCGTGATGACGGTTCGCTTGTGGAGGATCAGCTGATGGGGATCGAGCCGGGAAAGGGGATCCGGACGCCTGGGGTCGACCGGGACCCTGATGCGCGCCCCGATATCCCCGCAGGCGAAGCCGAGGAGATGGCGGGTGATGTTGTGATCCACGACGCCCGCGCCCGGGCGCCGGACGAGGACTTCGACCGCTCCCTGCGCCCGCCGACCCTCGACGACTTCGTCAACCAGGTCCAGGTGACCGAGCAGCTCGGAATCTTCCTCGAGGCCGCCCGCCGCCGCGGCGAGGCGCTCGACCACGTGCTGCTAGCGGGCCCGCCCGGTCTTGGCAAGACCTCGCTCGCCCACATCATCGCCGCTGAGCTGAGCGCGCCGATGGTGCAGACGGCTGGCCCGGCGCTGGAGCGAAAGGCGGACATCGCCGCCTTCCTCACCGCGCTGGAGCCGGGCAGCCTCTTCTTCATCGATGAGATCCACCGCCTCGGCCGGGCGGTCGAGGAGACGCTCTACCCGGCGATGGAGGATCGCCGCCTGCCCGTGGTGCTCGGCCAGGGCGCCGGGGCGCGCACCGTCACCCTCGACCTGCCCCCCTTCACCCTGATCGGCGCCACCACCCGGACCGGGCTCCTGACCACCCCGCTCCGCGACCGCTTCGGCGTCTGCCATCGCCTCGAGCACTATGACGCCGGGGACCTGCAAACGATCGTCCTGCGCTCGGCCGGGATCCTGGGCGTGGAGGTGACCGAGGAGGGCGCCGAGGAGATCTCCGGGCGAGCGCGAGGCACCCCACGGGTCGCCAACCGCCTCCTCCGCAGGGTCCGTGACTTCGCCGAGGTGCGCGGCCGCGGGGTGATCGATCGTGAGGTCGCCACCGAGGGGCTCGAGATGCTCGAGGTGGACGGCGCCGGGCTCGACCGCCACGACCGCCAGTTCCTGCAGACGATCGCCGGGAAGTTCGGCGGCGGCCCGGTCGGTCTCTCGACCGTCGCCGTGGCGATCGGCGAGGAGGCCGACACGATCGAGGACGTGTTCGAGCCGTACCTTCTCCAGCAGGGTCTGGTCAAGCGGACCCCGCGGGGCCGGGTGCTCACCGAGCGGGCCTATGAGCACCTCGGGCTTCCCGTCCCGGAGGGGATGGCAAGCCTCTTCTAGCTTGGCTCCGCTTTAGCCGGTTGGCTAGCCTTGGGCAAGAATGCCTTACTTCATCTGCCCGAACTGCGGGAACAGGGAGCTGACAGGGGAGCGAACGGCGGGCTTCTCCACCCGGCCGAGGGGCTGCTCGAAATGCGGCTTCGGCTTCCTCTTCGAGCTCCTGGACGACTACATGCCGGCGCCCGGCGCCGCCTTCTTCACCTGCGACAAGGACGGGAAGGTCCTCGATCTCGGCAAGGGCGCGTTCGAGCTCACCGGCCTGCGCGACGAGGACGTGATCGGGCGCCCCGTTCAGGAGGTCCTCGGACTGCAGTGGATCGACAAGGGCGACGGCGGCGCGACCGCGGACACCGACCGGAACGGCGAGACGGACCCGATTGAGACCACGCTCGAGTGGGGGGTCCGCTCGCTCAACAAGAAGGTCGCAGTGAACGCCGAGGGGGACCTGCCGACCGAGGCGACAGCCGACCTGTTCCCCGCCTACGACGACGACGGCGGGCTGCTGCTCGTCCTCACCCCCGAGAGCTAGGAACGCCCGGGGCCTTGGGCAACCGCCGCCGCAACCTTTTCATCCTGCTTTTCGTCGTCGGCCTGGTGGCCGGCTCGTTGGTGGTGATCGCCACCATGCAGACCAGGCTGGGGCTCGACCTGGAGGGAGGCACCGAGCTGATCTACCAGGGCCGCCCGACGCCGCAGAACCCCTCGATCGACGGCGAGGACATGGACCGCTCGATCGAGATCATCCGGGAGCGCACCGACAAGCTCGGCGTCGCCGAGCCCGAGATCTCGAGGATCGGCGAGGACTCGGTCCGGGTGGGGCTTCCCGATGTCCAGAACGCCGACCGGGCGATCGCACAGGTCGGCGACACCGCCCAGATGTTCTTCTATGACTGGGAGCCGAACGTCATTCCGAACCCGAACGCGGCGAACGCCGATCCCGCCGAGTCGCCGTTCCCGCGGATCTATGACGCGGTCCAGCTCGCCGCAAAGCAGAAGCCCGAGTGCTTCGAGGACAGCTGCACCACCACCGGGCCTACCTACTACCTCTTCGACGCGCAGACCAAGGAGCTGATCTCCGGACCAGAGGCGGCCGAGGAGGACCTCTTCGCCAACCTCGACAACCCGCCGCCTGCGGACCGCCGCGAGGTGGTCGCGGTCCCACAGGGGACGCTGGTGGTGCGGGCGGAGTCGCAGGAAGGCGAGACGCTGCCCGAGGATCCCAACGCCAGCGAGAACAGGTGGTTCGTGATCCGCGACCGCCCCGAGCTCTCGGGCGATGACATCCGCAACCCCGAGCAGAACTTCGACCCCAACACCAACCAGCCAAACGTCACCTTCGAGTTCTCCGACGAAGGCCGCGACGCCTTCTCCGACGTAACCAAACGGATCGCCGAACGGGGGCTGGCGGAGGCGCCCCCCGGGGTGGCGGGCAACGCCCAGCTGGCCTCCGGCTACTCCGGCCACTTCGCCGTCGTCCTCGACGATGAGATCGTCTCCCGGCCGATCATCAACTTCGTCGAGAACCCGACCGGGATCGACGGTCGCACCGGCGCCCAGATCTCGGGGATCGGCGACCTCAACGAGGCCCAGGACCTGGCCAACTTCCTCCGGATCGGGGCCCTCCCGATCGAGCTGAAGCTGATCTCGCAGTCGACGATCTCGGCGACGCTCGGGCAGGAGGCGCTCGACCAGGGCCTGAAGGCTGGGATCGTCGGCCTGATCCTGGTCTGCCTCTTCCTTCTCGCCTACTACCGCTTCCTCGGCTTTGTCGCCGTGCTCGGGCTCGCCCTGTACGGCGTCTTCTTCTTCGCCCTGGTGAAGCTGATTCCGATCACCCTCACCCTGCCGGGGATCGCAGGCCTGATCCTGACTATCGGGGTGGCGGCCGACGCCAACATCGTCATCTTCGAGCGAATAAAGGAGGAGGCGCGGACCGGCAGATCGATGGCGTCGGCGATCACCGCGGGCTACCGCAAGGGGATCGCGACGATCATCGACGCGAACGTGATCACCCTGATCACTGCCTTCATTCTCTTCGTCCTGGCGACGGCGGGGGTGAAGGGATTCGCCTTCACCCTCGGTGTCGGCACGATCGCCTCCCTGTTCACGGCCGTGGTCTTCACCCAGGCCTTCCTCGGCATCTTCGGGCGCTCGCGGGTGCTGCGCTCGCCCTCGTTGCTCGGGGCCGGCGAGCAGCGGGTGCGCTGGCACTTCGACTTCACCGGGCTCAGCCGCTGGTTCTTCACGATGTCCGGGGTGATCCTGCTGATCGGGGCGATGGCGTTCGCGAGCAAGCAGCTCAACCTGGGGCTCGACTTCGAGTCGGGCAGCCGGGTCACGGCGGGGCTCGAGCAGGAGGCGAGCGTCGAGGACGTGCGCTCCACCCTCGAGGGGGCCGGGATCAACGACGCCGAGATCACCGAGGCGTCGAGCGAGCAGCTCGGCCCGAACGTGGTCCAGATCGATTCCGAGATCGAGCCCGAGCAGGTGCAGGACATCCAGCCTGCGCTCGACAGCGAATTCGGGATCGTCCCCAACGGCTTCCAATCGACCACCGTCGGGCCGACCTTCGGCGAGCAGGTGGCGAAGAGTGCGATCTACGCCGTGGTCTTCTCGCTGCTGGTGATCTGCGCCTACGTCGCCTTCCGGTTCGAGCCCAAATACGCGGTGCCCGTGATCATCGCCCTCATCCACGACGTCCTGATCACCGGCGGCGTCTACTCGCTGACGGGGAGGGAGGTGACCAGCGGGACCGTAGCCGCCTTCCTCACCATCCTCGGCTACTCGATGTACGACACGGT
Organism: Solirubrobacterales bacterium; assembly: GCA_050697055.1. GTDB lineage: Bacteria > Actinomycetota > Thermoleophilia > Solirubrobacterales > 70-9 > CAVVYV01. The sequence continues at coordinate 3,652 of JBOGZE010000312.1, read as the reverse complement.
GATCGTCTTCGACCGAATACGCGAGAACGTGCCACGGCTGCCGCGGGCGACCTTCTCCCAGATCGTCAACCGCTCGATGAGCGAGGTTCTGACCCGGTCGCTGATCACCGGCCTTTCGAGCGTCTTCCTTGTGGGCATGCTGCTGATCTTCGGCGGCGAGACCCTCCGCGACTTCGCCTTCGCGATGATGGTCGGGATCGCCTCGGGCACCTACTCGTCGATCTTCATCGCCTCGCCGGTGCTCACCCACTGGAAGGAGCGCGAGCCCGCCTACCGGCGCCGCCGCGAGCGGATCGAGGAGCAGATGGGCTATGTGCCCGCCTTCCCCGAGGAGAACGTGATCGCCCGGGTGGAGGGGGGGCCGGAGGCGGGCGGCCCGCCGGAGGCGCCGCCGCCTCCCGCTCCCGAACGGGAGCCAGAGCCGGTCCCGCCGGCGCCCGCTCCCAGCCGCTCGAGCGTCCCGGGAGTGCTTCCGGAGCCCCCAGGGCCGGCCCGGGCGCCCGCCCCTGCGGAGGAGCCGCAGGGGCCTCCGGCGGTGCCCGCCGGAGATGGCGAGCCGCCTTCGGAGGGCGGAGCAACCGGCGATCGCGAGCGAGATGGCGCTCGCGAAAGCGCCCCCGACGGTCCCGAGCTCAGCGAGGCGAGCGCCGCCGCCCTCCGGCGAGTGCGCGAGCAGAAACAGGGCAAACGCGGGCGTGGGCGGCGCCGCCGCAAGCACGGGAGGAATCGCTGATGGCTGCCCTTGTCTGGTTCACGATGGGTGTGGCGCTCTGGCACTTCACCGTCTTCGTCCCCGACCGCTTCCGAGGCGGGATCGTCGGCGCCTTCATCGGTGCCACCGCGGGCGCGATGGTCACTGGCGCGATCGCCCAGATCGCGATCGGCGATGGGATCGGCGAGACCGACCTGGCGACGGCCCTCTTCGCAGTCCCCGGCACCGCCCTCGGCCTCGGGGCGGTCTACCTCTCCGGGATCCGCGCCGGGGTCGAGGCGGAGCACCTCTAGCCACCGCGGCGACCGTGTTGGGGGGGAGTCCGCAGGTCTGGCGACTTCTCTCGGCTATGCCGAAAGAAGGCGCCAAACGCCGCCGGGAGGCCGCAATCGTGCGGACGGCGGCGCGGCAACATGGGGTGGTTACGTTCGCGCAGCTCCGTGCCGCTGGTGTGCTCTCGAGCGGGATCGCGGATCGCGTCGCGGCCGGTCGCCTGCACCGCGTCCATCGAGGCGTCTACGCGGTCGGTCACTCGGGCTTGAGCCAGGATGGCCGGTGGCTGGCAGCGGTACTCGCCTGCGGCGAGCGCGCCGTCCTCAGCCACCGCAGCGCCGCCGCGCTCGCGTGGTCTCCTCCAAGGAGCTCACCGCTGCGGTGAGGGAGGCTGAGTTCCTTCGCCTGCCGATCGGTGAGCGGTTCGCGCCCGATCACACCCGCACCGAGTTAGAGCCCCGGCTGCTCGCCCTCTGCCGCCGTTACCGGCTTCCGAAACCGAGGGTGAATGTCCGAGTCGGCCCATTCGTAGTCGATTTCCTCTGGCGTGAGCATGCAAGGACCATCCGAGCGCTTCTCTCCGGCTAGCTTGGCGACTTCTCTCGGATCTGCTGAAAGAAGTCGCCAACAGACTGGTTCCGTCAGGGGTCGAACCTACTGTGGGCGGGTGGCCTCGACCGCCCATGCCAAGGCGTTTCATGCGGATCCCTATGACTACCGGGAGGTGCGCAGGGTCGCCTCCGGCCTCGGGCTGGCGGAGCCGGTGGCGGTCATCCTCGTCCGCCGCGGCTACCGCACCGTCGAGCAGGCGCGCTCCTTCCTCGAGGCGGGGGAGGCCCACGATCCGTTCAAGTTCGAGGCGATGGAGCAGGCCTGCGAGCTGGTGCTCTCCGTTGCCAGCCGCGGCGGGCGGGTCACGATCCACGGCGACTACGACGTCGACGGCGTCTGTTCCACCGCGATCCTCGTCTCCGCCCTGCGCTCGCTCGGTGCTCGCTGCGACTGGCTGATCCCCGACCGCCTCGCCGACGGCTACGGGCTGACTCCAGCCGGGGTGGAGGAGCTTCGCCGCCGCAGCAGCGAGCTGGTGATCACCGTCGACTGCGGGATCGGCTCCGCCGAGGAGGTTCGGGCGCTGCGCCGGTCCGGAATCGAGGTTCTGGTCACCGACCACCACCAGCCCCCGGCTGCAGCGGAGCTGCCCGAGTGCACGATCCTCCACCCGATCGTCTCCGCCTATCCCTTCGAGGGGCTGTGCGCAGCGGGAGTCGCCCAGAAGCTGGCCACCGCCCTTCGGACCACGACCGGCGAGCGCCCCGTTGAGACGGTCGGCGGCAAACCAGATGCGAGGGGGCCCCGCAGGCGAAGCCGAGGAGCCACCCGTTTTGGTGAGGACCGAGACCTCGATCTGGTTGCCCTTGCGACCGTTGCCGACCTGGTCCCCCTGGTGGGCGAGAACCGGCGGCTGGTACGGGAAGGCCTCCGGCGGCTGCGCGGCGAGCCGCGGCCCGGGCTGCGCGCCCTGATGGCAGCTGCCGCCGTCGACCCTGCGACCGTCAACGAGGAGGCGCTGGCCTTCCGGCTGGCTCCCCGGATCAACGCCGCCGGGCGGCTCTATCGAGCCGATGCCGGTGTCGAACTCATGCTCACCGAAGATTCCGAGCGGGCGGGGCAGATCTCCGCCGAGCTCGACCGCGCCAACGGCGAGCGCCGCCAGGCCGAGCGCTTGGTGGTCGAGGCCGCCGAGCGGGCGCGAGCCGAGCTCACCCCCGAGCAGCGCAGCGCCCCGGCACTGGTGCTCGCGGGCGAGGGCTGGCATCCGGGCGTGGTGGGCATCGCCGCCTCCCGGCTCGCCGAGAGCCACCGGCGCCCGGCGGTCCTGATCTCGCTCGCCGGGAGCCGGGGGAGGGGCTCCGCAAGGAGCATCCCCGGCTTCGACCTGTTGGCGGCGCTCGACGGCTGCTCAGAGCACCTGGTTCGCCACGGGGGGCACCGCGCCGCTGCCGGGCTGGAGCTCGAGGCGGACCGCCTCGATCCGTTTCGCGCGGCCTTCCTCGAGCACGCCGCTGCGACGATCGATCCCGCCGACCTGGTCCAGACCGAGCAGCTCGACGCCCTGGTGGGGGTGGGGCGCGAGGGGATCGGCATGGATCTGGCGGAGCAGCTCGAGCGCCTCGGCCCGTTCGGCAAGGGCAACCCCGCCCCCAGGTTGCTGGTCCCCTCGGGGCGCCTGTGCGAGGTGCGGCCGCTGGGCGAGGAGGGAAAGCACTCCCGCTTTCAGCTCGAGAGCGGCACCGGCCGGGCGATGGGGGTCGCCTTCGGGATAAACGGCGAGGTCTCGCGATGTGAGGGCGAGCCGATCGATCTCTCGGTGCAGCTCGAGGTGGATCGCTGGAACGGCGCCGTGCAGCCGCGGGTGGTGATCCGCGAGCTCTATCCGCGGGCGGCGCCCGAGCAGGACGGCACCGCGCTGAGCGGCTGCGGCGGCGACGCCTGTCCCGCCCCGGCAGCAGAGTGGTGGGGGCGGCTGGAGGAGGAGCTCGCCCGGACCGCCGCCGGTCGCCCCGGGGGCATCTACGACGCTCGCCCCGCCGAGGGGCCGCGGCGCGAGCTGGTCGATCGCCGGGGCGCCGCCGCGGTCGCCGCGCTCACCGAGCTGATCTCGAG
>JBOGZE010000311.1:0-3568 GCA_050697055.1 Solirubrobacterales bacterium | reverse complement strand
TCTACCGGCTCTGCTTCCTGCGCGGCCCTGAGGGCATCATCATCGGGCTGGCCGAGCAGCTCAGCTGAAACCTCCATGGGCGCGGCCGGGGGCGGCCCCGGTCGGGCGCTCCTCCCTTGCGCGATTAGGGGCACTTGCGCCTCCAAGTGCTCGGTTTCGCGCGATGGAGGAGCCCCAGCCGAGACTTGGTTCGGGGGACGACCCATCGCTCTCGGCGGAGCGGGCGGGAGCCGGGTGTCGCCGGCAGACTCGTCGCAGCCAGTTAGAAGGTGATCACCCGGTCCGCCTAGAGCGTCCAGTCAGCGAGCTCCTCAAGCGAAGAGCGGCGCGCACCGTCGACGAGTTGGGATTCGTCGAGCCCGCGGGCGTCGAGGCATGTGGCGCAGCACCCGACCTCGCCACCGCGCACGAGCGGCTTCAACATGCGGTCGAGGTGGTAATGACCCTCCGGAAGCTGCTGGCCCGCGACGGCGCAGGCGACAGCGTCGCCCATGAGGAAGACACGCAGCCCGACTTCCTCGCGCTTGACCAGCGCGCCGGCAAGACGCAGGGCGTTGAACGGGCGCTCGCTGCCATACGGCTGATCGTTGACGACGACCAGGATCTTCATCTAGGCGACGCCGATCTCAAATTGCCGCGCCACCGATGACCGCGACAGTCGGACGCTCTCCACCGGTGCCATGGTACGGCGGCCCTCTCGGCGGGGTGAGGGGGCACTTCCGCACATGGCGCGAAGGGGCTCATCAAGGAGGACTTCGGTTGCTTCAGCTCTCGGTGGGTTGGCCGCGGTCGTCAAGCTTGCCCACTGTGTGGTCCAGGCAGGCATCGATTTCCGACGAATCGAGGCGCTGGCCAGGCTTGCTGCTCAGCCGGATCGCGATCCGATCCTTGTCCGCATGGACGTCCATCGAGGCCACCTTGCGGTACTCCTCGGTCGGACAGCTGCAACGGCCCTCCTGGCACTCGCGAAAAGCCTCCAGCAGCTCGTCCTGCCGCCCGGCCAGCTCAGTGAGCTCGATCGACACCGCCGTCTCGTCCTCGTCTATGCGGTAGCGGGCCACCGGATGAGTCTGGATCGCACGATCAGGCTGCAAACCGCCCCTCCCGCTCGTGCGCGTGAGTCCGGCCGAGCTGCGACTGCTGCTTCTCGCGCGCAGGGGAGCAGCTGCTCCGGGGAGCCGTTCGGCGGCCGGTCTTTGTGCGAAGCGGTATGGATACCGCAGCACGAGGGCATCGAGTGAAGGCCGCCCAACTCTCACCGGGCGGCCCTTCGCTCTGCCTAATCAGGCTTCTGCCTGGGGAACCTAGGCAACCGTGCGGTTGGTGTCGTTCGTGGTCCCCTGGGTGTTGTCGCCTGCGTGGCTCGTCGCCGTGCCGGTAGCGCTGCGGCCGTTGGTGCCGTTGGTGTGGTTGGTGTCGTTCGTGGTCCCGACCGTGTTGTTGCCGGCGTGGCTGGTGGCGGTGCCGGTGGCGCTGCGACCGTTGGTGCCGTTGGTGTGGTTGGTGTCGTTGGTGGTACCGGCCGTGTTGTGGTGGGCGCCGCTCGTTGCGGTGCCGGTGGCGCTCGGGTCGCCGCCGTCGCCGTCATCGCCGTCGCCGTCGTCCTGCCCGCCGGACTCCTCGCCTGACCCGCTTGCGGACGTTTTCACCGCAAGGGGCTCCGCGCCGCTTCCGCCGTCATTGGCGGAGGCGCTCGAGACCCAATAGAGCGGCATCGCGAGTAGGTAAACGGACGCGAACAGCACGGCGACCGCACACCGAAGCGGCGATCTCTTGATCTCCTCGTCGGCAGCGTGGGCCGCGAGGCTTAGGAACGCCCGAGGCGCTCCGCTAGTAGGCCGTCTATTTGCAGGCTGCATCGGCCTCTCCTTCCGTTGTCACCCTCAAGACGGGCGTCATACCGGAAACCCGGACCGAGGGCGAAGATCACGCAGATGATGACCGATTCGGCGGCCTCTGGCGTCCGGAAGATTGGCCCACCGACGGCTTGCTCAGCGAAACCGCGCTCCGCCCCGCGGCGCCAGGATCATGCGGCTCGGAAGGGCCGACACGAGCGGCTCCAGGCGATCGGCGACCTCGGCTGCCGACGGGCGACGATCGGGCGCGGGCCGCAGCATCGCGAAGATCAACTCGCGAAGCTCCCGCGGCACTCGCGGGCGCAGCGGCTCGGGCGCCTCGACGAGCTGGGGAAAGCGGATGGCGGGATCGTCGGCGTCCCGGGCGTGTCGGTCACGGGGGAATGGAACGGCCCCGGCCACACAGTGGTAGAGGGTCGCACCGAGTCCCCAGACATCCGACGGGGATCCCATACGGCCCTCCAGCTCCTTCGTCCCGCACTGCTCAGGGGCCATGTAGGCGTCCGTGCCGATGGCTCCCGTGGTCCGCGCGGCCCGCCCGAGCGAGCGAGCGATGCTCATGTCGATCAGGCGCGGGGGAATCCCCATGATGATGTTGTCGGGCTTCACGTCGAGATGGACGAGGCCCTTGCGAGCCAGATACTGAATCGCGCCCGCGACGTGCAGCGCGAGGGGCAGAAGCTGCGCAAGCTCCAGGGGTCCGGCCCTTCTGACCAGGCGTCGAAGCGAGGGTCCCTCGAGGTGCTCGATCATCACGTGGGGATATGGCCCCTCGAGCACGGCGTCGAAGCCGCGGACGATGACGGGGTGGGCAACGCCCTCGAGCATCTCCGCCTCGAGTGCCAGGTCGCGGAGCGCCCTCTCGTCGTCGGCCTGGTCGGGACGCAGGATCTTCGCGACGCAGATCGAGAAGAGGAGCTCGTCCCACACCAGGCAGACCTCGTACCTGTTTCCGCCGCCGATCCCCCTGAGGACCGTGCGGCCCGCGGCGATCGCCGCCCCCTCCTCGAACCCCCAGGTCGCCCTCCCGCGAGGCTCTCGTCCCGCCTCGCCTCGGCTCTCCGCCTCCCGTCCCGTTGGCTGCGCACCGAGCTCCTCCTTTCCCCGGTGGCACGGCTCCACTGGCGCCGATGCCCCTACCGGCTCGATGTCGGCCGCGCTCTCGGGAGCGCCCGTCTGTGGAGGCTCACCCTCGGGGCGTCTGGATCGAAACAGGCGCACGCGGACATCATGACCAGAAGCGGGACGCCCTAAGCACCCGTTCCGGCTGAAGCTCGTACACCGGCGCTCGCTTCTCCCTTCGCGTGCCACCGGCTGTAAACGGGGGCTCGGAACCCGGGCGGGGGACAAGCGCTCTGGATGCGGAGGAGCACAACCCGGGTTGGTTCCCTCACGCCTCCATCGCGCGACAACCGGTAGCGCCGGACGTCGCTACTGCAAAGGATCCGAAGCAGCAGCGAAGGCCAGAGGTTCTGGGTCCTTTCCGAGTTCCCGTGGCACGCGAAGGCAGAAGTGTCGACTGAACCCGGAGGTCGTGAGTTCAATCCCCCCTGTCGATCTGAACGGGTCCCGTTCGTCGTAAGGTTGAAACGGCGAAAGCGCAGCCGGCGCTGGGAAAGGAAGAACGATGCAGACCGAAAACAGGAGCCAGAAGATTGCCGTCACCGGAGCCACCGGCCGGGTCGGATCGCACCTCGTCGAGATCCTCGAGC
>JBOGZE010000310.1:0-1718 GCA_050697055.1 Solirubrobacterales bacterium | reverse complement strand
TTTCTTTGCTTCTTATTCGCCGGCGCGGCCGGCGCCGGAGCCGGCGCTGGGGTGGCTGGCACCGAGCCCTCGCGCTGCTCGATGTCGTCGGCGATGTCGACCGCGTCGTCCTTCGAGCGCAGCTTGTGTTCGGTCACCACCTCCTGGCGCTCGGGCGAGAGGGTCGCGGCCTGGACGGCGATCACCTCCTGCTCCGAGTAGAGATTGATCCCCAGCGGCAGCTCATAGGGAAGTCCGCGGTAGACGGCAACCCGGCCGCCGTCGTCGGTCCCGAGGAAGTAGACCTGCCGGACGAGCAGCACCGAGCCCCCGATCAGGATCAGGGCCAATGCGGCGATCGCCGCGATCTTGATCCCCCGCCGGCGCCGCTGCGGAGCCGGCATCGGGCCGCGCCCTCGCAGGCGGTCGGCGGCCGCCCGGGCACGCTCGGCGGTCTCCGCCGTGCGCGAGATCAGGGTCGCACCCTCCTCGGCTCGCTCGCCCTCCTCGGCGACCCGGAAGGCGACCGCGGTGATGTTGTCGCGGCCACCCATGCCGTTGGCGGCGTCGACCAGCTTGTTGACGCCACTCCGCAGGCTGCGGGCCTCGAGCATGATCGTGCGAATCTCATCGTCGGTGACCATCGTGGTGAGGCCGTCGCTGCAGAGCAGGAAGACGTCGCCGTCCTTGGCCGGGTAGGTCATCGTGTCCACATTGACCTCGGGCTCGGGGCCGAGGGCGCGGGTGATGATCGAGCGCTGCGGGTGCTCCTCGGCCTGCTCCTCGGTCAACCGACCCTGCCGGCGAAGCTCCTCGACCAGCGAGTGGTCCTTGGTTAGGCGCTTCAGCTCCCCGTCGCGGAGGACGTAGGCGCGGCTGTCGCCGACGTGTCCGAGCGCAACCTCGTCGCCGTGGACGAGAGCCGCGGTCAGGGTTGTGCCCATGCCGGCCCGGGAGGAGTCCTTCTGGGCCAGATCGTGGATCTCCCGGTTGGCCCCCTGAGCGATCTCCTCCAGTTGCCCCTCCGCCGAGGCCTCCTCGTCTACCCCCTGCTCGAAGGCCCCGGCGGCGATCCTCGAAGCGACCTCGCCGGCCTGGGCGCCGCCCATGCCATCGGCGACGGCAAACACCGGCGCTTGGGCGAAGTAGGAATCCTCGTTGGCGTGGCGCTGACGCCCGGTATCCGTCTTGTACGCCTGCTCGGCGACCGTCAGCAAGGTCTTTTCCTGGTTCCCCGGATCACGAGACCTCGAAGCGAAACTCGGTGTCCCCGATCCTGATCGAGTCGCCCGGCTGCAGCTCGGCCTCGCCGTGGAGCTCCTGCGAGTTGAGCAAGGTGCCGTTGGTGGAGTTCATGTCCTCGACCACATACGTACCCGAGCGACTGAAGACACGCGCGTGGATGCCGGAGGCATAGCGATCGTCGAGGCGGATGTCGGCGTCGGGGGAGCGGCCCAGGGAGACGCCGCCGAAGAGATCGAAGTGCTCGCCCTCCTTCAGGCCGCCGCCCTCCTCCACGACCAGGAAGGCGTCGGTGGAGGCCGGCTCGGGCCCGCCGGCAACCTCCTGGTAGCCGGTCTCGAACCCCGGTGAGGCCGTGCCCCGGAGGTCCCGCAGCGCCATTCGGGTGATCCAGAGGAGGAAGAGATAGAGCAGGGCGAGGAAGCCGAACTTGAGCGCGACCGCTAGCGGCTCGAGGTCGTTCACTGCTCGATATCGAAGCTGAAGACGGTCGTCCC
>JBOGZE010000309.1:0-7628 GCA_050697055.1 Solirubrobacterales bacterium | reverse complement strand
GGCCTCGCGCGCGGAGGCGCGCCGGCGGGCGGAGCCGCTGTTCGAGCGGCTCGGGCTGGGTGGATTCGAGCTCGCGCGGCCGGATGAACTCTCGGGCGGGATGCGGCAGCGGGTCGCCTTCCTCCGTACCCTGATCGCCGGGCGTCCGCTGCTGCTCCTCGACGAGCCGTTCGCCTCCCTCGACGCGATCACCCGCGCCGAGATGCAGGAGTGGCTCGCCGGGGCGCTCGCGGGCGACCGGCACACGGTTCTCCTGGTCACCCACGACGTCGAGGAGGCGATCTATCTCTCAGACCGGGTCGCGGTGCTCACCCCGCGCCCGGGCCGAGTGGCGGCGGAACTGGAGGTGCCGGCGCCGCGGGAGCGCGATCGCGCCGCAGCCGTCACTTCCCCCGAGTTCGCCGAGCTCAGGCAGCGCGCCCTGCGGGCGCTCGCCGGAGGTGCGGGATGAGATCGACCGCGAGCCGGCTGTGGCCGGCGCTGGCCCCGGCGCTTCTCCTCGCCGGCCTTCTCGGGCTCTGGGAGCTCGCCGCCCAGACCGGGTTGCTCGCCGACGTCTTCGGGATCGAGGACTTTCTGGTCCCGGCCCCGTCCGACATCGGCCAGGCGCTGTGGGAGGATCGCTCGCTGCTCGCCGACGACGCCTGGGTGACGCTGAAGGAGGTGGTGCTCGGCTTCGGGCTGGCAGTCGTCTGCGGGGTCGGCTTCGCCGCGCTCATCCACCTCTCGGACACCGCCCGCCGCGCCGTCTACCCCCTGCTGGTCGCCTCGCAGACGATCCCGATCGTCATCCTCGCCCCGATCCTGGTGGTCGTCTTCGGCTTCGAGATCCAGACCAAGCTCGCGATTGTCGCCCTGATCTGCTTCTTCCCGATCACCGTCAACACCCTCGACGGGCTGCGCTCGGTCGATCCCGAGCTGCTGAAGCTGATGCGGACGCTGGGCGCGGGCCGGGTGCAGACTCTGCGGCGGGTGGAGGGGCCGTGGGCGCTCCCCTACGCCTTCAGCGGCGCCAAGGTCGCGGTCGCCGTCTCCGTGATCGGCGCCGTATTCGCCGAGGCGGCTGGATCGAACGCAGGGCTCGGGCACCTGATCGACCAGGCAAACGCCCAGCTGCTCACCGCTCGCTCGTTCGCGGCGATGGTGGTGCTCTCGGCGATGGCGATCGCCCTCTTCGCCCTGCTCGCCCTGCTCGAGCGCCGGGTGGTCAGCTGGAGGGTGGAGCGGTGAGGGCGAGGGTGGCGCTGGCTGCGGCGGCCCTGGTAGCGGCGCTGGCGCTGGCGGCCTGCGGCGAGAAGAAGGAGAACCTCGGCTCGGCGCAGCCGGAGCCCTTCGACCTGGCGCTCGACTTCTACGTCAACCCCGACCACGCCGGCGTCTTCACCGCGATCGACAACGGCTACTTCGAGCGCGCCGGCCTCGCGGTCACCCCGAGGGTGCCCTCGGACCCCTCGGCGCCGATCAAGGAGGTGGCGGCGGGCCGCGCTGATCTCGCGATCTCCTACGAGCCCGAGGTCCTGCTCGCCCGCGACCAGGGCCTCGAGGTCGTGGCGGTCGGGGCGATCGTCGACCAGCCGCTCACCTCGCTGATCTCGCTCCCGGCCGGAGGAATCGTCACCCCGGCGGATTTGAAGGGGAAGACGGTCGCCACCGCCGGGATCCCCTACCAGAGCGATTATCTGGAGACGATCCTCGGGGACGCCGGCCTGTCGCCCTCCGACGTCAACGAGGTCAACGTCGGCCTCAACCTGCTGCCGGCCTTGCTCGGCAACCAGGCCCAGGCGATCCTCGGCGGGTTCAGCAACGTCGAGGGAGTGGACCTGACCCAGCGCGGTGACAACCCGACGGTTGTGCCCGTCGACCAGCTCGGGGTGCCCACCTACGACGAGCTGGTGCTGGTCGCCCAGCGCTCCCGGGTCGAGGACGATCCGGACGCGATCCGGCTCTTCCTCTCTGCGCTCGCCAACGGCACCCGGGACGCGATCGCCAATCCGGAGGCGGCCACGGAGTCGATCCTGAAGGCGGGCAAGGGCCTCGATCCGAAGCTCACCCGGGCGGAGGTGGACGCCACACTGCCGCTCCTAGCGCCGGTCCCCGGGAAGTCGTTCGGTCAGATGGACGGCACCAAGTGGGAGCTGTTCGCCAGCTGGATGGCCGACCACGGCCTGATCTCGGACGTGCCCGAGGCCGGCGAGGTGCTCACCAACGAGCTCCTCCCGCCGAGCGGGCGTTAGCCTCGCCTTGGTGGCGACCACTCGCAAGCTCGCAGCCGTTCTCGGCCTAGCGGGCGGCTACGCCTTCATCCTGAGGCCACGGCTGCTTCGGTGGGGCGCATCCAGGGAAGAGGTGCAGCGGGACTATCCGGGCGCCGACATTGTTCCGGGCGGCAAGCGCAGCGGGACGATGGCGGTGACGATCGGCGCCCCGCCCTCGCGGGTGTGGCCCTGGCTCGTGCAGATGGGCTACGGGCGCGCTGGCTGGTACAGCTGGGACCGCCTCGACAACTGGGGCCGGTCTAGCGCCGGGCGTATTCATCCCGAGTGGCAGGAGATCTCGGTCGGGGACCACCTTCCCTCGATGCCGGAGGAGAAGGCCTGGTGGGAGGTGGCGGCGCTCGAACCCGAGCGGTTCCTGGGGCTGCGCGCGTCGTTCGACCTGAGCGGGCGCCCCTTCGACCCAAGGGGGGAACGGCCGCGCTTCTTCACGGACTCGCTCTGGGGATTCCAGCTGGGAGAGCTGCCCGATGGCCGCACAAGGCTCGTGGTGAGCGGCTATTGGTCGCTGCGACCGCAATGGCTTCAGCCAGTCGCGAGCCTCGTCTTCCTGGAGCCTTCGCATTGGATCATGCAGACGCGCCAGTTCGCAAACCTCAAGCGCCTGGCGAGCGCTGAGGGCGCTCGGGCAACCGCGGCCCGGGCCTAGACCGCGAGAGGATCCGGCGCCCTCCGAAGCGGCGGGCCGCCCTTCGCCGCCTTGTGCCAGACCGCCAGCGCGAACGCTCCCGCCAACCCCCTGAAGGGCGCATATGGGGCGAAGTACTCTTCGACCTCCTCGACCGTGGCCCGGCGCCGGAGCCCGGTGAGGTAGCCGACCAGCTTGACGTAGGCAAGATCGCCTGCCGGGAGCGAATCGGGCTCGCCGCGCCCGCCCAGGCCCAGGCATTGGATCGTCCAGGGCCCGATCTCGGGGATCGCTTGCAGGCGCCGGTTGGATTCAGGATCGAAGAGGTCGGCGCGTCCCGCGGCCACCTCGCGCGCGCAGCGGACCATCGCCAGCGAGCGGCCCTCGCTCAAATCCATCGAGGCGAGCTCGGCCGGGGCTCGTCCGGCAATCACCGCAGCCGAGGGGACGTCTCGCAGCGGCCAGGGGCTGCGGCCGCGCCGGGGCGGCTCATGGTCGGGTGGGAGGTGGCTCGGCGCCCACGCTCGCATGATCCGCCGCTGGATCTGGGCGGCCCTTGAGCTCTCGATCAGCTGCTTGGTGATCGCCCAGCAAAGCGCCTCCCAGGGCCAGGGGCGCCGCTTCGGGCGAACCCAGGGCATGTGGTGGATCCCCGGGCCGACCAGGGGGTCCCGCTTGAAGGCGCGGAAGAAGTCCCCCATGTCTTCCTCGACCGCAAGGGCGAACCGCATGCGCTCGATCGCGATCCCCAGCTCGGTCGCGCCCGCCGGGGCCCTCTCCTCGGGCGGAGCCCTCTCCTCGGGCGGCGTCTGCGCCGCGAAGGCGATCGGATGCTCGACTCTCGCCGGATCGACGGACTCCGCGCGCACGTGCACGTACCCCTCCCGGGTGCGCCAGCTTCGCACCCGCACCGGGCTCCGGTCGACGTGCAGCAGCCGCTCGAGCACTTCTCCGCGCACCCGGATCACCCCGTCGCCCCCGCTGCTCCTCGGCAAGCGGTAAGGCCAGCGCGGCAGGACCCGCTCCTCGATCACCAGGCCCATCATCGATGGCGCTAGCGCCCGAGGATGTGGACGTCGACCAGGAAGCTGCGGCTGGCGACCACCTTCTCGCGGCGGCGGAAGAGTCCACGCCGGGGCGGGCGGCGCTCGGGCCGAGCCGCCCGGGTGATCGCGACCGCAGCGACCCCGGCTGCGGCACCGGCAGTGGCGGCCACCGCCACCGGGCCGATCTCGCGGCCCCAGAGCACGATCGCGCCACTCTGGCGCTGGGCCGGGACCGGCCGCACCGGGCCGGCCTCGACCTCAATCAATTCCGCATCGCTCGCCCGCAGCTCCTTGGCCATCGGGTCATCCTAAGACCCGCCCCGGCTCGTTTAAGCGCGGCGCCGCGGGGAAAGGAACGCAAGTAGCGCAGATGCCCAAGCTCGGGCTGAAAAGCGATTCCTTCGAGTACGGCGAGCCGATCCCCGAGCGCCACACCTGCTCGGCCGACGGCGCCTCTCCGCCGCTCACCTGGTCGTTCGTCCCCGAGGGCACCCGGACGATGGCGCTGGTCCTCCACGACCCGGACGCTCCTTCGGGCGACTTCGTCCATTGGCTCGCCTGGAATATCGACCCCGCCGACGGCGGGATCGAGGGGGACAAACCGGCCCCGGCGGAGGGGACCAACGGCTTCGGGCGGCCAGGCTACGCCGGTCCCTGCCCGCCCCCCGGGCACGGGCCGCACCGCTACTACTTCCAGCTCTACGCCCTCGACACCGAGCTCGACCTGGACCCGGGCGCGGCGCGGGAGCAACTCGATGAGGCGATGAAGGGCCACGTGCTGGCCGAGGCCGAGCTGATGGGGATATTCAAGAGGACTTGAATCACGGCTGCGGGCAGTCGCTCGCCTACAGCGCCTTTTCGTACAGCCGGTAGCGCTTTACGATCTTCCCGCCCATCCCCTCCATCGCCCGGTTCATCGGCTCGTTGGTCTCCAGGATCCACCCCTGGTCGCCGGCGGGGGCGCCGGTCTCCGCGGCGGTTTCGATGTGACGGACGTAGAAGCGGGCGGCGATCCCGGTGTGCTGGTACTCGGGTTTCACCCCGAGGGCGAACACCCGCACCCGGTCGACCTTGCCCTTGCCGAGGAGGAAGCGCAGCCAGCCGAGCGGGAGCAGGCGGCCATTCATTTCCTTCGTCACCTGGTTGATGTCGGGAAGCGTGAGGGCAGCGCCGAGGACCTCACCGTCGCGCTCGGCGATGAACGTCCAGCGCTCGTCGAGGATCTGCTTCAGGTTCTTGGCCTGGAAGGCGACCTCCTCGTCCGTGATCGGGACGAAGCCCCAGTTCTTCTCCCAGGCGGCGTTGTAGACCTCCATGAAGCGGCCGATCTCGGCCTCGAGGTCACGCTTACGCATATTCCGGACGGTGATCCCGTGCTCGGACTCGACCTTGTCGGCGACCTCGTGGATCGCGTCGGCGAACCGGTCGCCCTGCTTCAGCTCGCCCAGAGACAGCCACCAAATCAGCAGGTCGATCGTCTTGCCGTAGCCGCGGGCTTCGAGCCGCTCCCGGCAGTAGGGCGGGTGCCAGGGCTCGAGAATCATCGGGTGGAGCTCGTAGCCCTCGATCAGGAGCCCGCACTCGTCGTTGGTGGTGAAGTCCATCGGCCCCAGCAGCCGCTCGCGGCCACCCGCACGCACCCATGATTCGGCCGTATCGAGGAGGGCGGCGAAGACCTCGGGGTCGTCCTCGGCCTCGAGAAAGCCGAACTGGCCGTCGTTGCCACCCTGGTACTCGTCCCAGCGCCGGTCGATCTGGGCGGTGATCCGGCCGACCGGCTCGCCGTCGCGCCAGGCGAGGAAGTACTCGGCCTCGGCGTGCTCGAAATAGGGGTTCTTGGAGCGGTCGAGGAACTGGCGGCGCTCGAAGATCAGCGGCGGCACCCAGGGCGTGCCGCGATGGAGGTAGAACGGCAGCTTGATGAAGCGGGTCAACTCGCGCCGGCCCTTGACTGGCCTCACCTCGATTGCCACGGGCGGGGACGCTACAAGGTGTCAATCGGCTCGGGGCGCCGGTGACACCTATGCTTTCCGGCAATGCCTGACTCCACGGCGAAACGGGTCGCGCTGTCGCGCGCCCTCGCATCACCGGTGGACGTCTTCGAGAAGGTCCGTACTCACGACCGCGTCGAGCAACTCGAGGCCGCCAAGGAGGGCGACCTCCTTCCCTACTTCCGAATCCTCGAGTCGCAGGCCGGCCCGGTGGTCGAGATGGAGGGCCGGGAGACGATCATGCTCGGCTCCAACAACTACCTGGGGCTGACCACCGACGAGCGGGTGAAGCAGGCGGCCCGGGACGCGCTCGAGGCCTACGGCACCGGGGTCACCGGCTCCCGCCTCCTCAACGGCACCACCCCGATGCACCTCGAGCTCGAGCGAGAGTTGGCCGAGTGGATGGGAACCGAGGACGCGATCGTCTTCACCACCGGCTACCAGTCGAACCTGGGCGCGATCAGCGCGCTTCTTCAACCCGGGGACACGGTGATCTGCGACTCGGGCGACCATGCCTCGATCCTCGACGGCTGCAAGCTCTCCGGCGCCCGCATGCGGCCCTTCCGTCACAACCGGATGGACAAGCTTGAGACGATGCTCGAGCGGGCGATGGCCGACGGCAGCGGCACCCTTGTCGTCGTCGACGGCGTCTTCTCGATGGAGGGAGACGTCTGCGACCTGCCCGCGATCGTCGAGCTCACCCGACGCCACGGCGCCCGGCTGATGGTCGACGAGGCCCACGGGGTGGGGGTCCTGGGGGAGCGCGGCGCCGGTGCCTGCGAGCTCTTTGGCCTCGAGGACGCCGTCGACCTGCGGATGGGGACCTTCTCCAAGAGCCTCGCGTCCTGCGGCGGCTTCATCGCCGGCTCCGCCGAGGTGATCGAGTACCTCCGGATCGCCTCCCGCTCCTTCATTTTCAGTGCCTCCGCGGTCCCCGCCGCGGTCGGCGCCGCTCTGGGGGCGTTGCGGGTCATCCGCAGCGAGGGGCCGGAGCTGATGTCGCGGCTGCTCGAGAAC
The DNA here is from genome assembly GCA_050697055.1 of Solirubrobacterales bacterium. Classification (GTDB taxonomy): domain Bacteria; phylum Actinomycetota; class Thermoleophilia; order Solirubrobacterales; family 70-9; genus CAVVYV01. Next base: position 673 of record JBOGZE010000309.1, on the reverse strand, counting down.
GCCACCTACTTGCGCCAGGGTTTCCGCAACCTGGCGCTGAAGCTGGTCGAGCCGGGGACGCTCCCGGATGGCAGCGAGGCGACCACCCCGGTGGTTCCGGTGATCGTGGGTGAGGATTGGCAGGCGGTCCTGCTCTGGAAGGCCCTGTTCGAGGCCGGTGTCTACACCAACGTCGCCATCCACCCCGCGGTGCCGCCCGGGGGAGCGCTCCTGAGGACCAGCCTGATGGCAACCCACGAGAAAAGCCAGCTCGATCGAGCCCTGGAGATCTTCGCCGAGGTCAAGGGACGTTTCCCGGAGCTCCCGAGCGGGTAGTGGCGGAGGTTCTTATCCCCAGAATCGGGCCCGATCCAAGCCCCGAATGCAACCGGCGCCACGATCTCGATGGCCACCCGACCGGGCCCGACACAAAACATCTGCTCTTAGCGAACGGGATGAATTTTGTGGTGTTGACCGTCGCGCGGTTGGCTAGATAAGTTTCGACTCGCCGCACGCTTCCGGGGCAGGGAGCGGACGGAGAGAAGCAAGGGGGAGGCCGTCCCTTCCCCCGGCTCGCCAAGAGCGTCGGGGGCGTCGCCGGCGAAAAATCAGCCCCGCTAATTCCTGATCACACTGAGGAGGGAGAACGATGTCCGCTGCTTCGACGATTGCCCCTGCGCATCCCGCACTACCC
>JBOGZE010000308.1:0-2828 GCA_050697055.1 Solirubrobacterales bacterium | reverse complement strand
ACCCAGCAGAGGGCGAGGGCCCCGAGCGCAACCGCAGCGACGGCCGGCCAGCGGATCCCAGGGGTGCCATTGACCCGAGCGGGAGCGCGCGAGCGCAGCGCGGCGGCGATCAGCACTGCGAGCGCGGCGCCGAGGACGATCGCGGTCACGGCGGGGGAGATCTCCGCCGGGATCGAGACCGGGAACAGCGTTGCAGCGATCAGGTCGGCACCCCCCCGGGCGATATCGGGCACGTGGCGAAGCTGCTCGGCGAGCGTCTCGACATGCTTGTTCGTGTTCTCCGCCGTGTAGATCGCGGCCGCGGCGACCGCCGGGATGTCGAGCGCCATTCGAGGGAGCGCCCGGCGCCAGCCGCCGAGCCAGGCGTAGGCGGTCCAGGCGAACAACGCGACGCCGGTGGTGACCTCGTACGTGAGGATGCTCGCCACGTAGCAGGCGGTGGCCGCCAGGTGGATCAGGATGCCGCGTTGGCCCTCGACCCGCAGGCCGCGCAGGGCGATCAGGAAGCCAGCGAAGAGCAGCAGGACGGCGAAGTTGTTGAGACCGCCTGTCGGCCACAACCTGACCGAGGAGGCCCAAGGGAAGAGCAGCGCCAACAGGGCGATCGGGATGGCGTCCTTGGGCGGAAAGCGAAGGCCGCGGATGACGAAGTAGAAGCCGACCGTGCAGCCGAGGGTGAGGAGCGCCACGACGAGGTGATGGCTGGCGGGATCCGTGCCGAGCACCTCGTATGAGCCGATCAGCAGGATGCCGAGGAGCGGCTTGGCCCCGAGGATGTCGAACTGCCGCGAGACCGCCTCGGAGAACCCGTAGGTGTGCCACTCCCACTGGATCGCCCAGTCGTCCGAGTAGAAGCCGCCGTCGGCGACCTGCCGGACGACGATCAACAGCCAGAGCCCGAGGGCGATCGCGATGGCGACGAACGCTGCGATCCGCACCTGCTGTGAGCCGGCGCGCCCCGACACGAATCCCAAGTGTTAGCGCTCAGTCGTGCGGGCGCGCCATCTTGCGATGGTCGAGCGCCTGTTCGAGGATCTCCTCGTCGACTCCCATTTCCCGCGCCACCTCGCGCAGCGGCCGGCCGGAGGCATGGGCCTCCTTGACGATCTCTGTGGCGCGGTCGTAGCCGATGTGGGGGTTGAGCGCCGTGGCGGTCGCCAGCGTCGCCTCGGCGTGACGCTCCAGCATCTCCTCGTTCGGCTCGATTTCGCTGACGCACTTCTCGTCGAGCGTGCGCACGGCGGCGGCGAGCAGTTTGATCGAGTCGAGCAGGTTGCGGGCGATCAGCGGCACCCGCACGTTGAGCTCGAACTGCCCCTGGCTCCCCGCCATCGTGATCGCGGTGTCATTGCCGATCACCTGGTCGGCCACCTGGATCACGACCTCCGGCACCACCGGGTTGACCTTCCCGGGCATGATCGAGGAGCCCTTCTGCAGCTCGGGCAGCACGATCTCGGCGAGCCCTGCGCGCGGTCCGGAGCCCATCAGGGCGAGATCGTTGGCGATCTTGAGGAGAGAGACGGCCACCGTCTTGAGGGCGCCCGAGAGCTCCACAAGCGCGTCGCGGTTGCCCTGCGCCTCGAACGGGTCGGCGGGCTCGGAGATGTCGAGCCCAGTCTCGGCGCTGAGTTTCTCGCGGACCCTCGCGGCGAACTCAGGATGGGTGTTGAGCCCCGTGCCGGTGGCGGTGCCGCCGAGCGGGATCTGTCCCACCCGGCCGAGCGTGGCGCGAACCCGCTCCGCTCCAAGGCGGATCTGCGCGGCGTATCCGGAGAACTCCTGGCCGAGGGTGACCGGGACCGCGTCCATCAGGTGCGTGCGCCCCGCCTTGACGACATCGGCGAACTCGTCGGCCTTGCGCTCCAGCGCGGCGCGCAGCTCGTCGAGGGCGGGGAGCAGGTCGGAGTGGACCTCGCCCAGGGCGGCGAGGTGCACGGCGGAGGGGAAGACGTCGTTGGAGGACTGCCCCATGTTGACGTGGTCGTTGGGGTGAGCCTCGTCGCCCGCAAGCTCCGCCATCACCTCGTTCGCATTCATGTTCGAAGAGGTCCCTGAGCCGGTCTGGAACACGTCGATCGGAAACTGGTCGTCGTGTTCGCCATTGGCGACTTCGTCGCCCGCCTTCGCAATCCGCTCGGCGAGGTCGGCGTCGAGCTTGCCCAGCTCGGCGTTCGCTCGCGCCGCGGCCGCCTTCAGCCTGCCCAGCCAGTGGATGACTGGCGCGGGGATCGGCTGGCCCGAGATCTGGAAGTTCTTGACGGCCTTGGACGTCTCATCACCCCACAGTGCGGTTCGTGTCGCCATCCACTCAGGCTATCTACCCGGATTGGCGGCCCGCCGCGTAGCCCCGTCCGAAGGCGCGCTCGAAGGTCGCCGACAGCGTCCCGCCGCTCTGGCTGAAGCGAGCGGCGGAGTTGAGCCGACGCACGAGGTCGGTGTGAATGGCATCGGCTCCCTTGCTGACCGCGCCGAGCAGGTAGCCGAGCTCGAGCGGAGCCGGGCCCCCCGGGTCACGCCGGGCCTCGGCGTTGAGCTTGGTCGCCGCGACGATCATCTCCTGGCCGATGCTGGCGAGCTGGCCCGCATCCTGCTCCGGGACGAGGCAGTCGGAGATCGGTGTGGTTTCGGCCAGCCGAACGGGCGCTGGAGCGCCCTCGAGCGACCGCAGATACGCCTGGTTGCCGGCCAGGCAGGCCGCGGGGGCCTCGTCGTTCTGCTCGTTGCCGCAGCCGCCGATCAGGACGATGGCTGCGGCCACCACCGTGAGGGCGACTGGCTGGCGCATCATGTGATCGTACGTCCGCCGCGGCCCATAACTTGATCAGCGG
>JBOGZE010000307.1:0-6975 GCA_050697055.1 Solirubrobacterales bacterium | reverse complement strand
TCTCGACGGTGCGCGCGATCGAGCCGCTGAGGCAGGCCTCCGTCCCGCTCGACGCGCTGGTGTCGAGCGCCGCGGACGAGGGTGAGCGCTACGCCGCCGGAGAGCTCGAGCCATCGCCTGCGTTCGTCGTGCGCACCGCCGGCGCTTCCGGAGGTGAGGTGATCGCGGCCAATGGACGGACCAGCAGATGGAAGGCGGCGCCATTGCCGGGACCGATGGTGGATTCCTACGGCGCGGGCGACTCCTTTGCTGCCGGCCTTACCTACGCTCTCGGGGAGGGCCACTCCGTCGAGGATGCGCTCGGGCTCGCGGCGCGAGCCGGCGCGGCGTGCATGACCGGCCGCGGTCCAGACGAAGGACAGCTGAGGACCGCGGTCTGACCGGGCGAAACGCGGTCGAGATCATCCAGATTGGATGACGCCAGCTCACCCTCGCGGGAGCGAGCCTCCCGGACCGCTTGATGACATCCAGACCGAGCAGACACTCCTGATCTTCGGCGCCAGCGGCGATCTGGCGGGGCGACTGCTTCTCCCCGGCCTGGGAGACCTGCTTGCCTCCGGTGCCCTCGAAGGCGTCTCGCTGGTGGGCAACGCCGTCGACGACTGGAGCGATGAGCGCTGGCGTTCCCGGCTGGCTGAGTCGTTCGCGGCCGCGGGTGCGACGGGTGAGCGAGTCGACGCCGTGGCGGAGTCCACGCGCTACGAGGTCGTCAACGAGATCGAGCTCGGAACCTCGGCGCCGGGACCAAGGACGGCGCGCGTGGTCTCGAGCATCGTCCGGACCTTCGCATCGCGTAGCCGGATCGACGGACCGCCTCGGCGTAGATGCCGAGCGAGACGCAGTTGAGAAAGAGGCGACCGTTGCCCTCCGCGACGTCGATCCGGCCTTCGACCCCATCGGTCAGGGCGTCGAGCGCGCCGCTCGGATCGGCCGGGTCCACCCCCAGGTCGCGGGCGAAGTGGTTGCGGGTCCCGGCGGGCACGCAAACGAACGGCAGGTCGTGCGCGCGGGCGGCGGTGGCGACCGTCGCCAGCGAGCCGTCGCCACCCGCCACGGCCAGCGCGTCGGCCCCGTCGGAACGGCGTCGTCGACCAGCGCCGCGAGGCTCCGATCCGCGGCGAACTCGACCACGGCGATGCCCCGTCTTCGGGCCTCTCGGCAATCCGCGACCCCGCGCCGGCACTGGACCGCGGGTTTACGAACAACCCCGGCCGGCGCGCCGGATCGGCTCGCTTCCACGCCGCTGCGGTCATCGACCGCATTCTCGGACGCCGCCGGGTGACCGTACTACCCAGATCGAAGGATTCGCCGGATCGCCTGGGTGGGCGGCAAATCACCCGAATCGCGTGATGACCGGTCACCCACGTTGCGCGCAGACTGCCTGAGCGAGTCGAAGTACGGCGTCGTCGTGGCTTCTCGTGGCGACGGGTGAGAAAGAGAAGAGCTGTTATGGCGACGGGAGTCCCGACAACCGAAACGGCGCAGAGCCCGCTGATCGATGTCCCCGAGGAGGGCCTGCGACAGATCCGGCGCTGGGCGTGGCTGATCGCGCTCGGGAGCTTCCTGTTCGGGTACGACACCGGGGTCATCTCGGGGGCACTCCTGTTCCTCAAGGAGGACCTGCACCTGAACGACTTCGAGCAGGGCTCCGTGGTGAGCGTGCTGCTGCTCGGCGCGATCGCCGGCGCCCTTTCCGTCGGCCGGATCTCGGATCGCATCGGGCGCAAGAGGACGCTCGGCCTCGTCGGGCTGACCTTCGCCGTCGGCATTGCGATCGCGGCGGCGGCGAACAGCTACGGGGTGATGCTCACCGGCCGGGTGATCATGGGCCTCGGCGTCGGCGGCGTCTCCGCAATCGTTCCCTCCTATGTGTCCGAGATCTCGCCTGCGCAGATCCGTGGCCGGATGCTGACCCTGAACCAGCTGCTGATCACGTTGGGCCTCCTTGTCGCCTACCTCGTCGATTGGACGTTTGCCGGGTCTGAGAACTGGCGTGCGATGTTCGCGGTGGGGCTGATTCCTTCGTTGGCGCTCGTGCTCGGCTCGCTGCGGCTGCCGGAGTCGCCGGCGTGGCTGCTGAGCCACGGCAAGGAGGCGGAAATGAGGTCGCTGGTCAGGTCCGTGGCAAGCGATCAGGCCGCCGACGTGGTGATCGAGTTGGAGCGCCAGCAGGAGGAGCAGCGGCGGCGCGCAGTCGCCGAGGGCGAGCGGAAGGGATGGGGGGCCCTGAGATCCCCGCGCCTGCATGCCGCGATGGTGGTGGGGCTCACGCTGGCCGTGCTCCAGCAGTTCGCCGGGATCAACACGGTCATCTACTACGCGCCGACAATCATGGAGGACACCGGCCTCTCGGCGACCAATGCGATCCTCTACTCGGTCTTCATCGGCGTCATCAACTTCGGCATGACCATCGTCTCGCTGCGGCTGATAGACCGCGTCGGGCGCCGCCCATTGCTGCTCGTCTCGCTGCTCGGGATGTTCGGATCGCTCATCGTGCTCGGGCTGGCGTTCGTCGCCGACTGGAGCTCGGTGATCATCCTGCTGTTCATCCTGCTCTACATCGTCGCCTTCGCCGTCGGCATGGGGCCGGTCTTCTGGGTCCTCCTCGGCGAGATCTTCCCGACCCAGAATCGCGCCGCGGGTGTCAGCGCCGGCTCGACCGTGAACTGGACCGCCAACTTCGCGGTCTCGCTCGCCTTCCTGCCGCTCCTCAGCGCGATCGGGACCGGCCAGACGTTCTGGCTGTTCGCGGTCGTCTGCGCGTTCGGCGTCTGGTTCGCCGGGCGCTACGTGCCCGAGACCAAGGACCGGGAGTTCCCCGAGGTCGATGCGGAGCTCCAGGCCCGGTCCAAGGGCGATGTCCCGCCGCCCGCAGGCTTGCCCGGTCGCACCAGCTGATGATTCTGATGAATCCACGAAGAGGAGCACTGTCATGGCATCCAACTCCGAGAGGTCATCCGAGTCCAAGCAAACGCTGTTGATCCTGGGTGCCAGCGGTGACCTCGCCGCGCGGCTGCTGCTCCCCGGGCTGGGACGGCTACTGGCGAGTGGCGGCGGCGAGGGCATCTCGCTTGTGGGCAGCGACGTCGAGAACTGGGATGACAAGCGCTGGCGCGAACGGGTGGCTGAGTCGTTTGCCATCGAAGGCGCCAGCGGAGGCAGTGTGGACGCCGTCGCGGAGTCCACGAAGTACGTGCAGGCGGACGCCACCGCCCAAAGCGACTGGCGCAAGCTCCTCGACGCCTGCGAGGGGCCCGTCGTCGCCTATTTCGCGCTGCCTCCGGCGATCACCGAGCGGGCCTGCGAGGCGCTGACCGGCCTGCAGCTCCCGGCTGGGTCACGGCTCGTCTTCGAGAAGCCGTTCGGCACCGACACCGCCAGCGCCGAGGCCCTCAACCGGTTGGTGACCGGGATCGTTCCCGAGGACCAGGTGTACCGCGTGGACCACTTCCTGGGGACGTCGACGGTCGTGAACATCGCCGGTCTGCGCTTCGGCAATCGCATTCTCGAGCCGCTGCTGAATGCCGAGCACGTCGAGAGCGTCGACATCGTCTTCGACGAAACGCTCGGCCTCGAGGGACGGGCCGGGTTCTACGACCGCGCTGGAGCTCTCGTCGACATGATCCAGAGCCACCTGCTGCAGGTGCTGTCGCTGGTCGCGATGGAGCCCCCGAGCAGAATCGACGCCCGCGACATCCGCGACGGCACGGCTGCGGTGCTACGTGCAACCAGGGTGTGGAACGACGACCCAGCCGCCAACAGCTACCGGGCCCGGTACACCGCGGGCGAGATCGACGGTCGGCGGTTCCCTTCATACATAGATGAGCCGGGCATCCCGCCCGAGAGCACAACCGAGACGCTGGCTGAGGTCGTGCTGGAGGTCGAGACGGAGCGCTGGGCGGGAGTGCCGATGCGGCTGCGCTCTGGGAAGGCGATTGCGAACCCCCGTACGGAGGTCGTGATCACCTTCAAGGAGCCGCGGCATATCCCGGCGGGCTTCAGCGGCGGCGAGCGGCCTGACCGGCTTTACATCGGCATCGCGCTCGACGCCGGGCGGCTCGGCCTCGACCTCAACGTCAACGGTCCCGGCGACCCCAGGGTGCTGGACTCGGTGACACTCGGGACCGACCTCGGGCCCGGGGAGCTGCCGGAATACGGTGAAGTGCTGAGGAGCATCTTCGATGCCAATCCGATCCTGTCGGTGCGAGGCGACATGGCGGTCGACTGCTGGCGGATCATCGACTCGGTGCTGGACGCCTGGCGACGCGATCAGGTGCCGCTTCAGGAGTACGCCGCCGGCTCCATGGGACCGGACGACTGGCCGCTCTCCGGCGAGTCGCCCGGTGCCTCGGAGCCCAGCGCCCCACCCGTCACCGCCTGATGCCGGGGACGGCGAGGTCCGGTCCGCTGACGGTCCTGCCGTCGGGAGAGCAGTTCGAGATCAGTCTCGGCAACCAGCGCGCGACGATCGTCGAGGTCGGCGGAGGGCTGCGGGAATACGAGGTTGACGGTCGCCCGGTGATCGAGCCCTACGCCGCCGATCGGATCCGCGACGGCGCCCACGGAGCGCCGCTCATACCCTGGCCGAACCGGCTTGCGGACGGCCGGTACACCTTCGACGGCGACGAGTACCAGGTGCCGCTGACCGAGCCGGAGAAGCGAAACGCGATCCACGGCTTTCTGCTTTGGCGATCCTGGGACGCGGTGGAGCGCGTCGCAGATCGGGTCGTCATGTCCACCCGGCTGTATCCACTGGAGGGCTATCCGTTCACTCTCGACGTCCGGGTCGACTACAGGCTCGGCTCCGAGGGGCTCATCGTGACCACAACGGTCGAGAACATCGGCGACCGCGACTGTCCCTATGGGCACGGTCAGCACCCCTATCTGTCGCCGGGGCACGGTGTGATCGACGATTGCACGCTGCAGCTGGCCGGCCGCACCCGGATCTGCACCGATGCCGAGCGCCAGCTGCCCACGGGCAGAGAGCCTGTGGGCGGGACGGCGTACGACTTCCTGGAGCCGCGGCGGCTCGGGGCCGCGCAGCTCGACTTCGCCTTCACGGACCTGGTCCGCGATCAGGACGGTCGGGCGTGGACGCGGCTATGGGGCCCTGACGGGGCGTGCGCCGAGCTCTGGGTCGACGAGGCCTATCGGTTCGTCGAGACCTACACTGGCGACACCCTCGCACCCGCCCGGGCACGCCGTGGGCTCGGAACCGAGCCGATGACCTGCCCGCCCAACGCGTTCGCGAGCGGCGACGGATTGATCCGGCTCGGGCCCGGGGAGTCGGTGACGACCAGCTGGGGAGTCGGCCTCTCATGAGTGCGGCTGCGAACAGCCAACTTGGCACCCCGCGGCACCGGGTGGTGATCATCGGCGCGGGGTTCGGCGGGCTGTTCGCCGCTCGGGCGCTGCGGCGGACCCCGGTGGAGGTGACGGTCGTCGACCGCACGAACCATCACCTGTTCCAGCCGCTGCTCTACCAGGTAGCGACGGGCGTGCTTTCCGAGGGAGATATCGCGCCGCCGATCCGCGACGCCCTGCGCAGGCAGCGCAACGCCCGGGTGCTGCTAGGGGAGGTCGTGCACATCGATCTCGCGGCCCGCGAGCTGATGCTGGACACGATCGGCCAGCGCGCACCCGTTGCCTACGACAGCCTGATCGTGGCGGCCGGCGCGGCGCAGTCGTACTTCGGGCACGATGAATTCGCCGTCCACGCTCCCGGCATGAAGACGATCGACGACGCGCTCGAGCTCCGCGGGCGGATCTTCGGCGCGTTCGAGATGGCCGAGCTCGACCGTGAGCTCGAGCGGCGCGATGCGTGGACGACCTTCGTCGTGGTGGGGGCCGGCTCGACCGGCGTCGAGATCGCCGGGCAGCTCGCCGAACTGTCGCGCCGGGCGTTGAATCGCAACTTCCGGGCCTTCGATCCCGGCGACGCTCGCGTCATCCTCCTCGACGCCGCCGACGCGGTGCTGCCGTCTTTCCCCAAGCGGCTGCAGCGCGGCGCCCGTCGCGCCCTCGAGCGGCTCGGGGTCGAGGTGCGGCTCGGGAGCACGGTGACCGGCGTCGACGAGGGGGGGCTCGACGTGACGCTCACGGACGGATCCAGCGATCGCATCGAGGCTCGCACGAAGATCTGGGCGGCCGGCGTGCAGGCGTCGCCACTCGGACGAATCCTCGGCGAGCAGAGCAACGCGACCGTCGATCCCGCCGGTCGCGTCTCGGTGCAGCCCGACTGCACACTGCCCGGCCACCCGGAGGTGTTCGTGATCGGGGACCTGATGAGATTCGATCACCTCCCCGGCCTCGCCCAGGTCGCGATGCAATCGGGCCAGCACGCGTCGCGCACGATCGCCCGCCGGCTCGAGGGCGACACCGCCCAGCGCCCGTTTCGTTACCGCGACTTCGGGACGATGGCGACGATCGCTCGGTTTCGCGCGGTCGTCTCCATTGGCCGCGTGCACATCACGGGACTCCTCGGGTGGCTGATGTGGCTATTCGTGCACCTTGTCTTCCTGACCGGGTTCAAGAATCGCGTCGCGGTGGTCGCGAGCTGGGCGGTCGCGTTCCTGGGCCGGGGGCGCCCGCAGCGCACGATCACCGAGCAGCAGGTGCTCGCACGGACTCGCGCGATGGAACGATCGAAGGCGGGCGCATGAAGCGCGGTGTGGGAGTCCTCGCCGAACCAACTGAATGAGGGATATCGGGCCTGCAGTCAGGCGCGCTTGGTCTCGGGCCGTCGACCGGGTTCGCACAGGTGGGGTTCGCCAGCGGAGACCACGTCATCCGGTTGGAGCCGGGCGAATCCGTGACCGCCACCTGGGGGGCCTGCCTCTCATGAAACGGCCGCCGGCTGCAGCCGGAAGACGAGCCGCGGCTGCTCCGCGGTCCCGTCGAGCACCTGCTCGATCGCGGTGTTGACGTCGTCGAGCTCGCGCTCCGCGTGGAAGACGCGCGTCAGTCCGCGCCGAT
>JBOGZE010000306.1:0-7460 GCA_050697055.1 Solirubrobacterales bacterium | reverse complement strand
GTCGAGGTAAGGGGGTACGTACCGCGCCTCTACGAGCACTTCGCCGCGAGCGACCTGGTCATCACCCAGAGTGGGGGAACGACGACCCTCGAGCTGACCGCTCTTCGTCGACCCTTCATCTACTTCCCGCTCGAAGGGCACTTCGAGCAGGAGCTGATCGTCAGCGAGCGGCTGGCCCGGCACGGCGCGGGTGAGCGGCTCGTCTACTCGCAGACGACCCCTGAGGAGCTGGCGGACAAGACGGCTCAGCTCCTCGGGACCGAGGCGGCCTGGCCCCCGATCCCGGCGGACGGCGCCCGGAAGGCTGCCGAGCTGATCAGCAGCAAGCTCCTCTGAGGGCGCAGGATCTAAGGCAGACTGCGCCGACGTGTCACAACGGGACGTCGAGATTCTGCGCGAGGCATATGCCGCCTACAACCAGGCCTTTGACGATGCGGATCCCATCCGAGCTCTCACTGGGGTGTTCCGGCGCTACCTGGACCCCAGGATCGAGTGGATAAACGAGCCGGAGTCCCCCGACCGGGCCACCACCCGTGGCATCGAAAACGTGATGCGCTGGTTCGAGAGCGGACTTGAGGTGTGGGAGTCCGTTCGGCAGGTGCCCGAGGAGTTCCGCAAGGTCGGCGACAAGGTCGTCGTCCTGGTGCGAACGAGAGCCAAAGAACGCGGGAGCGGCGTCGAGCTGAGCGAACCATGGGCTCATGTGTGCACCTTGCGTGACGGCAGGATCATTCGCCTTGAGCAGTTCCGCAATCGCGAGCAGGCGCTTAAGGCCGCCGGGCCGGACTGCTAGTCGCGCCAGCGATCTGAGTGCCGGTGGGAGCGAACCGTGGAAACTGGCGCACAAACGGGCGCACGGCCATCCGAAGTACTTGATTTGCAGGGATAAAGGCCGAAATGGGGTGGATTCGGGGCGTCGTAAGGCGTTACTCCGTGGGTTCGAATCCCACCCCCTCCGTTTCACGGCCTAGTTTGAACCCTCCCGGGTCGGGTGGCGGGTTTAGGCCGCGCCCCGGCGGCTCGCGAGCAGAGCGAGGGCGCCTGCGGCGAGTAGGACCCCCATCACCAGCGCGACCCACTCGGCGGTGCCCTGATCTGGCTCCAACTCCTCCGCGTGCTCGAAAGCCCCCTTCGCGGGCTCCACCCCTTCCGCGGGAGCGGCGCCCTCCTCGTGCTCCTCCTCCTCGCCTGTCGGCGCACCCTCGTCGGGCGGCGCCGCCCCCTCGGCCGGAACTTCCGGCGCCTCACCCGCTCCGAGCGCCGAATTCAGGTGGTCGACGGCGAGCTCGTGGTCGTCGTTCTCCAGGGCGGCCAGGGCCTCTCGCACAGCGGCTATGTCGACGCCCTCGCGGTCCTCGCTCTGGAGCGCGGCCTCGAGCTTCTCGGTTGCCTCCGTCGGATTGTCCGCCTGAGTCAGCAGGGCGAGGGCCTGCTGTACCAGGCTCCGGGCCGGCGCCTCCGCGGCCGCCTCTTCCGCTCCACCATGAGCGAGGGCGGCGGGCGGCGCGGCGAACAGCACGACGGAGGCCGCAAGGGCAGCGGCGAGGCCGAGGCGTCTCACCGAGTTCGCCTCCCATCGCGGGTCCGCCTCGAGGCGACGCCGTCCAGATAGGTGACGCGAACCAGCGCGGCCAGGCCGAGCGCTGCCGGCAACGCGAGGGCGACGAACGCGATGGCGGCCAGCGCGCCGCCGCCGGAGACCGCCGAGCGCCCGGCGGCAAGGGCAAGCACGGCGGCCGTGACCGTGACCGTGAACAGCAGGAGAAAGCGGCCGTTCACGTTGACTCCTCGATGTGCGAGACGACCTCGGTGCTGGCGCCGACGATCGTCAGCACGATCCAGGCGAGCAGCACGATGACGCCGACCGCCACCCAGAGCCGCCGCCGACGCGGGTCGCGCTCGGGCGAGCGGTCGAGGAATGGCACGGCGAGCAACCCGACGAAAAGCGCCGCGGTGAAGATCCACAGCGCGTCGAGGCCGAACCAGTTCTCGGGCTGGTAGAGCCAGAGCAAATACCAGGGAGGCTTGGTGATCTCGATCCCCTCGACCCCCTGGGGCCCCAGCGCCGCGGGGAACAGCGCGGAGAGGACCAGGGTGATCCCCAGCACCACCAGCCCCCAGAGCCCGATGTGGCGAAGATGAGAGGAGAAGGGCACCAGCTGCTCGCGGCTCTCGAGCTCGCGTACCTTGGCCGCGGTACCGAAGGGGAGCGGCGCTATCCCGTGCCTCTTGATCAACATCAGGTGCAGCGCGAGCACGCCGGCGATCAGCACCGGCACGATGCTGACGTGAGCGATGTAGAGGCGGAGAAGCTGGTCCACGTTGTCGGTGAAGTCGGCGGAGAACCAGAAGCCGATCACGCCGAAGAGGTCGGCGACCTCGTTGTTGTGCTCGAGCGCCTCGAGCGCCTCCTGGTCCGCCTTCAGCACGGTTCCCGTGTAGAGCGCCGCACCGCCGAGCGCGAACAGGAGCACGCCGGTGATCCAGACGAACTCGCGCGGCGCCTTGAAGGCGCCCGAGGCGAAGGTCCGCACCATGTGCAGGATCAGCGTCACCACAAAGGCGGCGGCGAGCCAGTAGTGGAGGCTGCGTACGAGTTGGCCGAGAAACGGCTCCTGCACTATGTAGAAGACGCTCGCGTGGGCGTCCGCGACCTCGCCGGGGTCGTAGAATTGCCCCAGGTAGATCCCGGTCAGGACCAGCAGCAGGAAGGAGACGAGGGTGATCCCGCCGAGGGTGTAGGCGAGCGAGTTCGCGTGCTCGGGGACCGGATAGCGCAGCTCCCCGATCCCGAGCCGATCGTCGAGCCAATCCCAGATGCCGAGCCGCGGCTCGGCGCCGGCAGCTGTCTGGTCGCTCACGGGCCCTAGCTTCGCAGAGCCCGCCGGCGTTCGTCGTACTCCTCGACCGTGATGTCGCCCTCCGCGAGCCTCCGGTCGAGGGTCTCGAGGGCGTCAGGGGCACCCCCCGGCTGAGCCGCGCGCCGGGGGCCGCTCACCTCCCTCACCACCCAGACGATGCCGAGGATGACGAGACCCCAGAAAAGGATCATTCCGATTCCCATCACTATCCACCATCCGTTGTCGAAGTCCATGTGGTCCCAGTCGAAGTTGTCCGCGAGCAGGATGACCTGGGCGAGCTCGAGGTTGATCACTTCGTCCACCTCGCCTCAGTGACCCTTGCCGCCTGACATCGCGCCCATCATCGCCACCATCATCAGCGTGCACATCGCGACCGGGAGCAGTATCGCCGCGCCGGAGCCGGTGGCGAAGGACCGCGGCCAGAACGATCATCGGGGAGCACATCAGCAGGTGCTTGAGGTGGTGTCTCATCACGGCCTCCTCTCGCCCCACCCTATCCCGCGATCTGTTGGATCTCCTCGGGGCAACCAAGCGGGGTGAGATCGGGGTGAACTACTGAGCTCGCAGCGCCGGCCTGTCGTCACGCGGGCAGGATCGGGCTAGACTGCGCCGCTGTGATTTGGCTTCGGGCGTTGATGGAACGCGAGGGCCGCAAACTGCTGGCCCTCGGTGCGATCGCGACGCTCTCGCTGGTCCTCGCCCTGGCGCATAGCGGTCCGGGGGAGCATGGGATGTCGGGGGAGGAGATGGGCGCGACGATCTCGATCTGCCTGGCGGTGGTTGAGGGCGGAGCAGCCCTCCTTCTGCTGGCGCTGGGATCGGCGGGCCTCGCACGCCGATGGCGCGCCCTCTTCGCGCCGGCCGGCCCCCCGCGGTCAGCGCTGCTGCCCCGCTCGACCGGCCCCTGCCGTCCCCGGGCTGGGCCCGACCTACTCCAGGTCTTCTTGAGCTGAGTCAGCAGCCTCGGGCGATGCGCCCGAGTCGTGCGCCGCATTGGGCGGCGCATCGCAATCTGCTGACTCAACGAAAGGAGCACACAATGTCCTGGAAGACCGCAATCGCGGCCGTTGTGGCCGTTGCCGCCGTGGTGGTCGCGGTCGTCCTGATCGCCGACTTCGGCGATGACGACTCGGCGGAGGCAAGCGAGACCGATGGCGCCTTCATGGCCGAGATGACCGCCCACCACGAGGCGGCGATCGAGATGGCCGAGATGGCCCAGGAGCGCGGCGAGCGCGCCGAGGTAAAGGGGCTTGCCGAGGAGATCATCGCCGCGCAGAGCGGCGAGATCGAGCGGTTCAGCTCGATCCACGATCAGATGTTCGGCGAGCCGATGAGCAGCGCCGATCACGGAACGCTCGGCATGTCCGCCTCCGAGATGGGCATGGAGATGAACATGTCCGAGCTGGAGAGCGCTCAGCCCTTCGACCAAGCGTTCATCGATGCGATGGTCGCCCACCATCAAGGGGCGATCCGGATGGCGCGGGTCGAGCTCGAGCAAGGGGAGGACGATGAGCTGGCGGAGATCGCCGAGGCGATCATCGCGGCTCAGTCCGCCGAGATCGAGCAGATGAATGCCTGGCGGCAGCAGTGGTACGGCGCCCCATCCCCTGCGGGCGGAGCCCCCAGCGAGGGCGAGACCGAGGCCCCATCGCACGAAATGATGGGGCACTGAGGACGATCTCAACGGAGCGTCGAGAGCGGCCCGGGGCGCCCGTCCCGGGCCGCTCCGTCCGCTAGCGCACGCCGTGTCAGCCACGATCACACTCGATATCGACCCGCATCCCGTGCTCCGGGTTCACGGTCTTCTCAAGAGCTTCCATCGCGGCCTGCCGCCGCGCCGGCGCATGATCGAGGTGCTCAAGGGCGCCGAGCTCGAGGTCGGCGCCGGCGAGCTGGTCGGCCTGGTCGGGGAGAACGGGTCCGGCAAGAGCACCCTGATGCAGATCGTCGTCGGGCTGCTGCAGCGCGACGGCGGGGAGGTCGAGCGCCCCGAGAAGCTGGGCTACTGCCCCCAGATCCCGATGGTCTGGGACAAGCTCACCGTGGGCGAGCACTTCCAGCTCTTCGGCCGCGCCTACAGGCTCGGCGAGGAGCGTGCCGATCGCGCCACCGACGCGCTCCTGGAGGAGCTCCAGTTCGCCCGCTACCGCGACTTCCGGGTGGAGGAGCTCTCCGGCGGAACCCGGCAGAAGCTCAACCTCGGCCTCGCACTCATGCACGAGCCCAAGTTGCTGCTGCTCGACGAGCCCTACGCGGGCTTCGACTGGGAGACCTACCTCAAGTTCTGGGAGATGAGCGAGCACCGCCGCGATGGGGGAATGGGGATCCTGATCGTCTCCCACCTGCTCGCGGAGCGGGACCGGCTCGATCGCATCTACTCGCTGGTCGAGGGACGGACGGTGATCGAGTGAGCGGCTTCGCCGAGGTTGGTGGGAGCTTCCTCCGGGAGCAGATCCGCGCCCCCCTCAACCTGGTGCTGCTCTTCGCCATCCCGATCTTCTTCGTCCTCATCTTCGCCGAAGTGCTCGGCGAGTTCGCGGCGGCGCTCGGCGGCGATCTCGCCGAGCAGGCCGCGACCTCCATCAGCGCCGGCTGGGCGGCCGCCTTCCTCTGCGGCACTCTCGCCTTCTTCCAACTCAACTCCTCCCGGGAGGCCGATCGCCGCCTGGCCGCCGCCGGGCTCGGGCCCTGGCGAGTGGCGACGAGCCGAATCGCCGCCGCCGTCGTCCTGGGGGTGATCGTCAGCGTCGTCGCCTATCTCACCCTGTGGCTGGGGAGCGGCATCGAGCACCCGCCGCACGCGGCGCTCGCGATCTTCATGTTCGCCGCGATCTACATCGGGATCGGCGCGTTGATCGGCGTGCTGGTGCGGGATCCGCTCTCGGGCTCGCTGCTGATCGTCCTCGTGTTCTCGCTGGACGTCTTCTCGGGGCCGTCGATGACGAACAGCGGCTCGTTCGCGACCACTCCCACCCGCGATGCGGCCGACCTCCTGATCGCTGCGGGACTCGGCCAGGGCTCCCCCGCAAGCGATTGGATCGGGGCCGCGGCGGTGGCGGTCACCGGGATCGCCGTTGCGCTCCTGGCGTTCTGGCTCTCGGCGCGCAGCCGGTCTTGACCGTGTCGACCCGGATACTGACAGCCACGACGATGGCCTTCCGCGACCAGCGGCGACGGCCATTGCTGCTGATTCTGCTCGTGATCCTGCCGGCCTACGTGATCACCCGCAGCATCGCGATCACCGAGCCGACGCCACAGGACGTCGGGCTACCCGGTGGCACGGTGACCGCCTCGAACATGCGGGACATCCACGGAGCCGTGATGGGGGGAACCATCATCGGCTTCGCCGCCGGGCTGGTCGGCGTCTTCGTCATGCAGTCGGCGCTCCAGGGTGACCGCAGGCTCGTCATCGCGGGCTTTCGCCCGGGCGAGGCGATCATCGCCCGGCTGCTCGTCGTGGCCGCCGCCACCGGCTTGGTGGTGGCGGTGTCGGCGATCGTCACCGCCCTCGCCTTCGACCCGGCCTCGTGGATCCCGTTCCTCGCGGGGCTGCTGCTGATCGGGCTGATCTACGCGGCGCTCGGGGCGCTGATCGGCGCCGTCCTCGACAAGCTGGCGGCCACCTACCTGATCCTGTTCGTGGTGATGACGGATGTCAGCATCGTCCAGAACCCGATGTTCGGCGACGGGACCCCGGATGGCTGGGCCGTGGTCCTTCCCGGCTACGGCCCCTCCCGGCTGATGGTCGATGGCGCTTTCTCAAGCAGCTTCCACGCTGGCGGCGAGCTGGCCCTCTCACTCGCCTGGACGGCAGCGCTGAGTGCCGCCGTGCTGGTGGTGTTGAAGCGGGCCGTCGGACAGCGCACCTGAGGCTGGGCCGCAGGCCCGAGGAGATGGTCCCCGCCCGCGTCGAGAACTCGCGAGCTCAGCCGGCCGCCGCCGCGCCAGGCGCCTCTCTGCCGACTCTCGGGGGGCGCCCGGCTCGCTCGGCGGCTCCGGTGCCTCCCGCGGCAGGCGCAGGCGCTTCAGCATCAGCGCGTTCACGGCCACGATGAAGCTCGAGCCCGACATCGAGAGGGCGGCTATCTCGGGCCGCAATTCAAGCCCGAAGGAGGGCTCGAAGACGCCGGCCGCGATCGGCAGAGCGATCGAGTTGTAGCCGATCGCCCAGCCGAGGTTCTGTCGCATCTTGCGCAGCGTCCCGCGCCCGACAGCCAGCGCGGTCGGCACGTCCAGCGGGTCGGAGCGCATCAGAACCACGTCGGCCGTCTCGATGGCGACGTCGGTTCCCGCACCGATCGCGATGCCCAGGTCGGCCCGGGCGAGGGCGGGCGCGTCGTTGACACCGTCGCCGACCATCGCCACCCGGCGCCCGCTGGCCTGCAGCTCGGCAATCTTGTCCGACTTGTCCTCGGGCAGGACCTCGGCGATCACGTCGTCGATGCCGAGGCCCTCGGCGATCCGCCTCGCGGTCGCCTCGTTGTCGCCTGTCAGCATCACCACCTCCACGGCGGCCTCGTGGAGGGCCTCGATCGCCGCCGCGGAGGTGGGGCGCGGCGCGTCGGCGATGCCGATCAGGCCGGCCGCGCGCCCGTCGAC
>JBOGZE010000305.1:0-5874 GCA_050697055.1 Solirubrobacterales bacterium | reverse complement strand
GCGAACTGCATGATCTCGGCGCGGCTCTCGATCGGGGCCGAGACCTTGAACAGGGCCATCTCCCGGGCGATCGTCTCGCCCGGCTCCATGTCCCGGATCTTGATCACGTTGACCAGCTTGTGTAGCTGCTTGGTCACCTGGTCGATCGGGTGAACGGCGCCGTCGACGGTCAGGGTGATCCGGGAGATCTGCGGGTCTTCGGTGGGGCCGACCGCGAGGGTGTCGATGTTGAAGCCGCGGCGGCTGAAGAGGCCGGCGACCCGGGCGAGGACGCCGGGGCGGTTCTCGACCAGGATCGAGAGCACGTGCTTGCGCCCGGTGAGTGCGCCCGCGGCGGCGTCGAGGTCCTCGAGCTTGACCAGGTCCGGGGTACCGGCTTCCATCAGCTCATCACCTCATCCCTTGGGGGCCGGTTCGGGGCCGCCGACCATGTCCCTGGCGGCGCTGCCCGCCGGGATCATCGGGTAGCAGTTCTCCTCCTGGGTTACACGGACATCGAGGAGGACGGGCCCCTCGGTGGCGAGGGCGTCGCGCATCGCCCCCTCGACCTCGTTCTTGTCCTCGACCCGCACGCCGGTGGCGCCGAAGGCCTCGGCCAGCTTCGCCCAGTCGGGGCTCGGGCCCATCTCCACCGCGGAGTAGCGGCCCTCCCAGAAGAGCTCCTGCCACTGGCGGACCATCCCGAAATAGCCGTTGTTCATCAGGAAGACCTTCACCGGGATCTGGTGGCGGACCGCGGTGGCGAGCTCCTGGCAGGTCATGATCAGGCTGCCGTCGCCGGCGAGGCAGACGACCTGCTCGTCGGGGTTCGCAACCTTGGCTCCGATCGCCGAGGGGAGGCCGAAGCCCATCGTCCCGAGGCCCCCGGAGTTGATCCACCGGCGCGGCTTGGTGAAGTGGTAGTACTGCGCCGCCCACATCTGGTGCTGGCCGACGTCGGAGGTGATGATCGCGTCGCCCTCGGTCGCCCGGTACATCGCCTCGACCATCGCCTGGGGCTTGATCTCGGAGTCCGCGGAGTCCTCGTAGCCGAGCGGGTAATCCTGCTGCCAGCCATGGATCTGAGCCCACCAGGGGTCGAGTCGCGAGCGGTCGGCCTGCAACGCCCGGTATTCCTTGGTCAGCTTCGGCAGCACCTGCTTGGCGTCACCGACGATCGGGATGTGGGCCGGGACGTTCTTGGAGATCTCGGCCGGGTCGATATCGATGTGGACGAACTTGGCCCGCGGCGCGAACTCCGAGAGCTTGCCGGTGATCCGATCGTCGAAGCGGGCGCCGATCCCGACGATCAGGTCGGCGTTGTCCATCGCGTAGTTGGCGGTACGGGTGCCATGCATGCCGAGCATCCCCAGCCACTGCTCGTGATCGGCCGGGAATCCCCCCAGCCCCATCACGGTGCAGGTGACCGGGAAGTTGTCGGCAAGGCTGAGCTCACGCAGCTCGTCTGTGGCATTCGCGTTGATCACGCCGCCGCCCGCGTAGATCACCGGGCGACCGGCGTTGGCGAGCGCCTTCGCGGCGATCCGGATTTGCTTGATGTTGCCCTCGGTCGACGGCTTGTACCCCGGCAGGATCGGGGTATCGGTGATCGGCTCGTAGTCGATGTCGGCCCGCGAGAGGTCCTGGGGAACGTCGACCAGGACCGGGCCCGGCCTCCCGGTCGAGGCGATGTGGAAGGCGGCGTGGACGTAGTCGGGGATGTAGCGGGGGTCCTGAACCATGAAAGAGTGCTTGACGATCGGCATCGTGATCCCGTTGACGTCGGCCTCCTGGAAGCCGTCGGTGCCGATCAGCTCGGTCCGCACCTGGCCGGTGATGAACACGGTCGGGACCGAGTCCATGATCGCGTCGGCGATCGGGGTGATCAGGTTGGTGGCGCCGGGCCCCGAGGTGGCGAAGGCCACGCCAACCCGCCCCGAGGACTTCGCGTAGCCCTCGGCCATGTGCCCCGCGCCCTGCTCGTGCCGTGCCTGGATGTGGTCCAGGTCGGCGCCGTGGACGGCGTCGTAGATCGGCAGGTTCGCCCCTCCGGGAATCCCAAAGATGTGCTCGAC
Organism: Solirubrobacterales bacterium; assembly: GCA_050697055.1. Classification (GTDB taxonomy): domain Bacteria; phylum Actinomycetota; class Thermoleophilia; order Solirubrobacterales; family 70-9; genus CAVVYV01. The sequence goes on along the minus strand of JBOGZE010000305.1, from coordinate 3,820 downwards.
ACCTTCGGCCTTCAGGGCCTCCATCAGTGCGTCAGCCGCGCGCATGAATCGAGGGTAGCTAATGAACGCTGCGGTCGAGAATCGCGCGGCCCAGCTCCGGACGGCTACGACCGGCCAGGATGACGCCTGGCGTCGTCAGCCCGCCTGGAGCGGCTGGCGCTCGGGATTCCAGTGCGTGGTCGGGTCGATCGCCGACTCGATCACCCGGTCGCGGTGCCGCTCGATCGCCTTCAGGATTGAGCGCACCAGCTCATCGCCGAGGTGGCTGGGCTGGAGCCCGAGGTCGAGGAGCTTGGTGTGGGTGGGGTTGTAGTAATGCTCCTCGGCTTCGACCCGCGGGTTGTCGAGATGCTCAATCTCGACCTCGTGGCCAAGCTTGGCGCCGGCGCGCTGCACCAGCTCCGCCAGCTGGCTGACGGAGAACATCTCGGTGAACTGGTTGAAGACGCGGTACTCCCCTGCGTCGGCGGGGTTCTCGACCGCCAGCTCCACGCACTGGAGGGTGTCGCGGATGTTGAGGAAGCCGCGGGTCTGCCCGCCCTTGCCGTAGACCGTCAATGGGTGACCGATCACGGACTGGGCGCAGAAGCGATTGAGCACGGTCCCGAATATCTCGTCGTAGTCGAAGCGAGTACAGAGGCGCTCGTCCTGAGCCGTCTCGTCGGTCTCGATCCCGTAGACCACCCCCTGGTTGAGGTCGGTCGAGCGCAGGTCCCAGATCCGGCAGGCGAACTGGATGTTGTGGGAGTCGTGGACCTTGGAGAGGTGGTAGAGCGATCCGGGCATCTTCGGGAAGGGCAGGGTGTCCTTGCGCCCCTTGTGCTCGATCTGGATGAACCCCTCCTCGATGTCGATGTTGGGGGTCCCGTACTCGCCCATCGTCCCGAGCTTGACCAGATGGGCCTCCGGGACGTGGTCGCGCATCGCGAACAGGAGGTTGAGAGTGCCGATCACGTTGGTGAACTGGGTCTCGACCGCCTGCTCGCGGCTCGCCATCGAGTAGGGCGCCGAGGCCTGCTCGCCGTAGTGGACGATCGCCTCCGGCCTGGTCTCGACCACGACCTCCTCGAGGAAGCCTCCGTCCTCGATCGCGCCCACGTAGGAGCGAATCGCCCTCCCGGAAACCTCCCGCCAGGCGTCGATCCGCTCCTCCAGGGTGCGGATCGGGGTCAGCGAGTTGGTGCCGTGCTGCTCGTGCCAGCGCCGGCGCGAAAAGTTGTCGACGACGGAGACCTCGTGGCCGCGGGCCGAGAAACGCATCGCGGTCGGCCAGCCCAGGTAGCCATCGCCCCCGAGGATGAGGACGCGCATAGAAGGCGGCAGGGTACCGGCTTCTCGACGGCTATCCTGCCGCCGCCTTGCACGAGTTCGTGACGATCGCCTCCATTTTCCCGGCGGAGCTCACCGCCCTGCGGGCCTCGGGCCTGGTGTTCGCGGCTGCCCTGATCGCCTTCGCGATCTGGCGCCGCAGGTCGCTGTCGAACGGCGCCGTGCTGCTGGCACTCCTCGGGGGCCTGGCGCTGGCCGTGGTCTCGGGCACCGAGCTGCTCGACGCGCTCCTGGAGGCGTTCGCCTTCAACCGCGGCAACGGCGGCCGCATCCTTGGCCTCGCCGTCTTCGCGATCGCGATCCTGTTCCTGCTGGTGCTGCGCGCCCTGACCGAGAGCTCGCGGATGAACCAGCAGCTCACGGCGCTACTCGAGGGGCTCGCCTGGGAGGAGTTCAAGGCGGCGTCGCTGCCCGAGCGCTTCCGCGACCAGGTGGCGGTCGTTGTGCCGGCGTACAACGAGGCGGATAGCGTCGGTGAGGTGGTCCGCCAGATTCCCTCCGAGGTCTGTGGCGAGCCGACCGCGGTGCTGGTGGTCGACGACGGCTCCCGCGACGACACCGGCGAGGAGGCGGCGAAGGCGGGAGCGATCGTCGCCCGCCACGTGATCAACCGCGGCGGCGGTGCCGCCCTCCGCACCGGCTACCGGCTGATGGCGGAGTCAGGCGCCCTGGTGGTGGTCACCCTGGACGCCGATGGCCAGCACGTCCCGGCCGAGATGGAGCGGCTGGTCCGCCCGGTGCTCGACGACGAGGTCGACGTCGCCCACGGCTCCAGGGTGCTCGGGGCGACCGAGCCGAACGCCCGCTCCCGTGAGCTGGGAATCGTCTTCTTCAACCGGGTGGTCTCGTTCATCACCCGGACCAAGGTCTCGGACTGCTCCAACGGGTACCGGGCTGTGCGCACCTCGGTGCTGCCCCAGTTGGCGCTGCGCCAGGAGCAGTTCCACACCTCGGAGTTCCTGATCGAGGCGATCAAGCGAGGAATCCCCGCCAAGGAAATCCCGGTGACCGTGCAGAAGCGGCTCCACGGGCACTCGAAGAAGCCCGCCGTGGTCCGCTACGGGCTGGGGTTCACCAACGCCATCGTCAGAACCTGGTTGCGCTAGCGAGTCCCGGGCCGCACTTCCGGCGGATCGGGGAGATAGAGGTCGGTGCCGCAGCGGGGACAGACCTGGACGTAGAGCTTCAGCACGTTGTTACAGGTGGGGCAGCGGCGCTCGGGCTCGTCGCGCTCGGAGCGGTAGAGGATCACCGCGATCAGACCGATGATCGGCAGGACCGTCCCGACGAGCAGCCAGATGAAGAACGAGCTTCCCTTGGCGCGGCCGATCACCGCGGTCGCGATCCCGAAGCTGAGCGCAACGATCACGTAGGGGGCGCCCGACATCTCGCCCTGAGGGTACGTGCTCGGCTCTAGGCCGCGTCGAGGGGCCGGTGCGAGCCGCCGTGCTCGTACTCCTCGTCGCGCAGCGGACGCGGGTGGCCGATCGAGCCGACCTCGGAGAGGTCGCGGGCGAAGGGGAGGCTGACGGTCCAGTCGATCACCGCCCGGAGCTTCCGGAAGGCCCCCGGGATCTGGCTGAGGTGATAGGTCCGGGCCATCCACCAGGCGAGGAACCCGGAGAAGGTGCGGCGGCGGATGCGGCCGACGGCCTTGTAGCGGCCGAGGTTGACGAACGCGGTGCGGCTCGAGTAGGTGTAGCGACGTGGCGGCTCGCCGCCGACAGCGCCAGCGACGTTTGCCGCCACCAGCCGCGCCTGGCGGATGCCGTGCTGGGCGGTCGGTGGCGCCAGGCCTCCTCGGGGATCGGGGACCGCGGCGCAGTCGCCCAGCGCCCACACGCCCTCCTGCCCCTCCACCCGGAGGTGGTCGTCGACCCGGACCCGGCCGCGCTCGTCCAGGGGCACCGAGAGGTTCTTGAGGCTCGGATGGGGGCGCACCCCGGCGGTCCAGACCACGGTCCGCGTCGGCACCGTCTCACCTGTCGAGAGGGTGGCGCTGTCGGCCTCAACCGACTCGATCGTCGTCCCCAGTCGCATCTCGATCCCGCGCCCGCGCAATTGCCGGAGCGCGTACTCGGCCAGGGAGAGATCGATCTCCGGGAGCACCCGCTCGGTGGCCTCCACCAGGATCCAGCGCATCCCGTGCAGGCGGGCGCGCGGATAGCTGTCCATCGCGTCGGCGGCGAAGTCCTGGAGCTCGGCCAGCGCCTCGAGCCCGGCGTAGCCGCCGCCCACGAAGACGTAGGTGAGCAGCTGATCGCGGCGACTCGGGTCCTCGGTCGCGTTCGCCAGCTCCAGGGTCTCGACCACGTGGTTTCGGAGCCAGATCGCATCGGCGAGGCTCTTGAAGCCGATCGCGTGCTCCTGGAGGCCGGGAATCGGGAGCGAGCGCGAGACCGAGCCGACCGCGATCAGCAATTGGTCGTAGGCCAGCTCCTCGCGCTGTCCCTCGTGATCCTGAAGGGTGACCACGCGGCGCTCGGGATCG
>JBOGZE010000304.1:0-2242 GCA_050697055.1 Solirubrobacterales bacterium | reverse complement strand
CACCAAGGACGCCGTCTTCGAGGCGATCGAGAACGGGATCGGGCTGATCGTGGTGGTCACCGAGCGGATCCCCCGCCGCGACGTCGCCGAGATGGTCGAGCTGGCGGGGATGCGCGGCGCCCGGATCATCGGCCCCAACTGCCTGGGGATCATCGTCCCCGACGTGATCAAGATGGGCGGAATCGGCGGGCCGGCGCGCAACGCCGCGCAGGCCTACACGCCAGGGGCGATCGGCGTCCTCAGCCGGTCGGGCGGGATGACCACCGAGATCTCCTCCTCGCTCACCGCGGCCGGCCTCGGGATCTCCACCGCCGTGTCGATCGGCGGCGACGCGATCATCGGCTCCACCTACGCCGAGCTGATGCCCCTGTTCGAGGAGGACGAGGAGACGGAGGGGATCGTGATCTACACCGAGCCGGGAGGCCGGATGGAGGCCGAGCTGGTCGACTGGCGGGAGGAAAACGACTCCCGGCTGCCGATCGTCGCCTTCATGGCGGGCAAGTTCATGGACGAGGAGGAGATGCAGGGGATGAGCTTCGGCCACGCGGGGACGATCGTCGAGGGCGCCGAGGACTCGGCGACCCAGAAGATCGCCCGCCTGGAGGCGGCGGGGATCCCTGTTGTAGAGCGGATCGACGAGATCCCGGACGCGGTCAAGGACAAGCTGGGGGCAAAGGTATGAGCGAGGCGGTCTTCATCGACGTCGAGATCTCCGACGAGGTCGCCGGCGACGCCGAGCTGGCGAAGAAGCTGGACGAGGTCTGCCCGGTGGACATCTTCACCTCCGCCGACGACACCCCCGAGACCGTCCCCGAGAACCTCGACGAGTGCGTCCTCTGCGAGCTCTGCATCGAGGCGGCCCCGCCGGGCGCCGTGGTCGTCAAGAAGCTCTACGACGGCACCGAGTTGCGGCGCTAGGTCACAGAACGTTTCCTCTTCCGTGCGCCACGCGTACGACCCGCTCTGCGAAAATCGCTGGGTGGCGGACGACGAGCTCCTCAGGAAGATCGACCGCACCTTGGAGCGGAACACGGAGGCGTTCGAGCGGAACCGTGATCGTGACGATGAGTTCCGGCGATACCTCGACGCCCTCCTCGAGCGTCATGCTGGGATCACCCAGCACCTGATCGAGGCGATTGACTCGGGCTTAGCCCAACTCCAGGCCGAGATCGCAGACCAGCGCGAGCAGATCCAGGCGAACACCCAGGCGCTGCTCAGGGTCCTAGATCGTCTCGGGCCCTCCCCACAACAGGGCTGATCGGCGCTCGCCCCCAGATGACCACGGCCGAGCAGCTGGTCCGAAGCGACGCTGAGCGCGACGCCCTCTCGGCGCTTCGCGAGGCCGCAGGGGAATCCGGAGGGCCGATGGAGCGGCACTGCATCCGGGACTTCCTGATCGCCGACCGGCTCGCCGGCGCTCGCGAGGTCGACGTCGACCGGGAGCTGCTCCTGGTCGCCGCCCTCCTCCACGACATCGGGATCTACGACTCGGTCACCCACGGAGGTGTCTACGTCACCGAGGGTGCCGAGCTGTCCGCGGAGCTGACCCGGCGGCACGACTGGGACGAGAAGCGAGTGCGGCTGTGCTCCGACGCGGTCGAGCGCCACCACGAGCTTCGCTCCCAGTGGGACCGAGGAGCGGAGGTCGAGGTCATGCGCCGCGCCGACCTGATCGATGTCACAGGCGGCCTGGTCCGGTTCGGGCTCCCACGCGAGTGGCTGCGCGATCTCTCCCGCTCGGTCCCCCGCGACGGGTTCTACGGGGAGCTCGGGCGGCTCCTCGGGCATGTCCTCCGGCACCGGCCACTGACCCTGCCGCGGATCTTCCTCCGCTAGCGGCCCTCGAAGGTCGCGTTCCCCGGACCCTTCTCGATCAGGGTCCGGGCGCCGCTCTGGAGGTCCTCGCTCGCCATCACCTTGGCCCCGGCCTCCGACAGGGCCTGATCCGCGGCCTCGACTCCCTCGTCCACGGCGAGCCGGATCATCCGCTTGGTCGCGGCGTGGGCGAGGGTCGGGCCGGCGGCGAGGCGGCCGGCGAACGAACGGGCCTTCTCGAGCAGGTCGGCCGCCGGCAGCACCCGGTTTACCACCCCCCACTCGAGCATCGTCTCGGCCGGGTACGGGCGGGCGGTAAGCACCGCCTCCGCCGCCCGGCCGGCCCCCGCCCGGGCGACCAGCCGCTGGGTGCCGCCGCCGAACGGGGTGGCGCCGATCACCCCCTCGACCAGGCCGAGTTGAGAGC
>JBOGZE010000303.1:0-3694 GCA_050697055.1 Solirubrobacterales bacterium | reverse complement strand
GGAGGTAAGGGAGCCGAGGGCGAGGATGCGAGTGAAGGCGCCCTCGAGCAGGCGGAGGTTGGAGATCGTCCGAGACGCGATCGCACGGAGCGCCTCCGGCGCCACCTGCTCGCTTCGTTCCCGCGCGAGGTTGCCCAGGAAGACGAGGCGCGTCGGCAGGTCGGGAGGCTCGAGGGCGACGGTCAGGCCCCATTCGAAGCGGTCACGAAGGCGAGCGGCGAGCTCGCTCAGCTCGCCGGGGAGGCGGTCGGCGGTGAGGACGAGCTGGGCGCCCGCCTCGTAGAGGGCGTTGAAGGTGTGGAAGAACTCGTCGGCGGTGCGCGCCTTGCCCTGGAGGAACTGGACGTCGTCGATGAGGAGGACATTGGCGCGGCGGTAGCGGCGCTTGAATTCGTCGATCCCGGTGCCCTGGAGGGAGGAGACGAACTCGTTGGTGAAGCACTCGGCGGTGGTGTAGTGGACGGCGAGCTCGGGGTTGTGGAAGTGGAGATAGTTGGCGATCGCTCCGAGGAGGTGGGTCTTGCCGAGCCCCGGGGGACCGTGGAGGAAGAGGGGGTTGTAGGCCTCGCCCGGCGCCTCGGCTACCGCGAGGGCGGCGGCGTGGGCGAACTGATTACCCGGCCCGATGACGAAGCGCTCGAAGGTATAGGCGGGATTGAGGGTGACCCGGGCGGCAGCCTCGGCCGAGCTCTGGGACTTCGCCTGTGTGAGGGCTTGCTCGGAGGTGACGAGTTCGAACTCCCGCAGCCCGGATCCGGCCTTGCGGATGGCGGCGCGGACGAGCTCGGGATAGCGCTTGCCGACCCAGCGAAGGACGTGCCGGGGGCCGGTGAGAAACAGGGTCGGGCCCCGGTTCGAGACCGGGTGAAGCTGCTGGAACCAGAGCTGGTAGGTGGACTCTGAGACCGAGGCGCGGAGCTCCTCCTGCGCCTGGCGCCAGATCGCGGCCAGGTCGCGAGCAGCATCGGGGGTGGGCCTCGGAACGTCTTCCTCCACTTGTCAGATCGGCCGGCGGGGCCAAGGGTCCGAGCGGGCGATCATAGTCACGGCCCTTGGGAGTGGAAGGGGCTCGCTTGGCGGCTCCGTGCAAAGCGCGGTGAAAATCTCTTCGCGGTTCCGGCCGCGGCCCCGAGGGGGAGCTGGCGTCACGCCTTATACTGCCGTCCCTTCCCGCCCCCCCGATCGCGGGCTCCTCGAATGAAGCGGACCTACCAGCCCAAGAAGCGCAAGCGGGCTCGGACCCACGGGTTCCGAGCGCGCAGCCGCACTCGCTCCGGGCGGGCAATCCTGAGGCGACGGCGGCAGAAGGGCCGCAAGCGCCTGACCCCCTGATGGGGGACGCCAAGCGCCCGGACTCGCCGCGTCGCCGCCGCCTCTCGCGCAGCGGCAACTTCGATCGCGTCTACCGCGACGGGGTCTCACGCGGCAACCGCTTCCTCGTCCTCTACTCCTTCGCCCGCCGTGACGAGGAACCGGGAGGCGATGCAAGGCTGGGAATCTCCGTGGGCCGCAAGATCGGGCGGGCGGTGCAGCGCAACAAGGTGAAGCGGGCCGCCCGCGAGGCCTTCTGGCAACTCGCCGGAGAGCTTCCCGGGGGCCACGACTACGTGATCGTCGCCAGGCCCGGGGTGGAGGGTCTGCTGGAGCGGGAGGGTGCCGACGCTCTCCGGGAGTCGCTGGCGGAGCTGGTCGCGCCCACGGCCGAGGAGCGTTTGTCGTGAAACGGCCGCTCTCGGCGGTGATGCTCGCCCTGATCGGCGCCTATCAGCGCTGGATCTCCCCCGCCCTGCCGCAGCGCTGCAAGTACTACCCGAGCTGCTCGGCCTATTCCGCCCAGGCGATCCGGGAGCTGGGCCCGGTGCGCGGCTCGATCGTTGCCGGCTGGCGGCTCCTCCGTTGTAACCCGCTCAGCGACGGCGGCATCGATGAGCTCGAGGACCGCCGGCTCTTCCGCGCTCCGCACCGACGTCGGCACGAGCGACCGGCACTTCCCCCCGCCGGTGGATCCGGCGAGCCTCACGCCTCGTAAGAGGATGCAGACGTGATCCCCCTGGCCGCCAACCCACTCCAGCCGTTGATCGATCTCGCCAACTCGGTTCTCACCTTCCTGCACGACATCGGGTTCGTCTACGGGACGGCGATCGTCATCCTCACCTTCCTGGTCAGAGCGCTGATCCTGCCGCTCTCCCTGAAGCAGATCCGATCGATGCGAGAGATGAGCGCGATCCAGCCGCTGCTGAAGGAGATCCAGGAGAAGTACAAGGACGACCGCCAGCGGATGCAACGCGAACAGATGCGCCTCTTCCAGGAGCACGGGGTAAACCCGTTGGCTTCCTGCCTTCCATTGCTTCTTCAGCTGCCGGTCTTCATCTCGCTCTTCTACCTGCTGCGCGGCGAGGAGTTCCAGGACGAGGTCCGGGTGGCCGGAGAGGAGTCGTGGCTGTTCATCAACGACCTCACCGAGAAGGCCACCGGGAGCTCGCTGATCATCCTGTTGATCCTCTACATCGGTACCTCGGTGATCGCCGGGCTGATCATGACAGGGGGCCGCTCGGCGAGCGCACAGCAGCGGTTGATCTCGATGGGTCTGCCGATCATCTTCACCCCGATCATGATCGGCTTCCCCGCCGGCCTGCTCCTCTACTGGATCTCGACCAACGTCTGGACCATGGGGCAGCAGGGCGTGGTTCGAGTCTTCTTCCCGCCCCCGCCGCAGGCGACGCCGGAGGAGGTAAAGGCATCACGTCCGCCGCCTCCACCTCCGCGGAAGCGGAAGCGAAGACGCTAAGCACCGAGCGCAAGGCGCGCGGGTCCTGTCGGCCGGGTACCCCCGCCCTGCGGTATAGGAATGTCCTCGGGCGGGGCCCACCCGGCCGCCACCCGCGCGAGTTGCGCTGGGGTCCACCCCCTTCCTTGGCGTCCTAGACTGGCCCGGTGGCTGATGGAGGAGAGGAAGCGCGGGCAGGGCTGCCCGAGGAGCCAGTCGAGCGCGTCCGGGTGATCCTCGAGCGGATCGTCGGGGAGCTCGAGCTCGAGGCCGGCGTCTCGGTCGAAGAGGGGGAGGATGAGATCCACGCCGAGGTTGACGGCGAGGAGGTCGGGCTGCTGATCGGCCGCCACGGCCAGACGATCGACGCGGTGCAGCTGCTCTGCTATCAGGCGGCCTTTCAGGGGCGCCAGGACCGCAAGCGGGTCACCGTCGATGCGGCCGGCTACCGCCGCCGGCAGGGCGATGCCCTCCGCCGGCGGGCAGACGTCGCCACCGAGGACGCGATCCGCGACCGCGAGCCGATTGAGCTCGAGCCGATGGGACCGAACGAGCGCCGGGTCGTTCACGAGCATCTCCGCGACCGCCCCGAGGTCGAGACCTACAGCGAGGGCGACGAGCCGAACCGGTACGTGGTGATCGCCCCGCTGATCGAGAGTTGAGCAAGCGCCCCGCCGAAGCGGTGCCCGCCCTCGAGGTGCTGGTCGATCTCCTGATGGAGGCAGAGGCGCCGGTTTCGCCCCGGAGCGCCGAGCGAGCCCGCCAGGTACACATCGCCGACTCCCTCAGCGGCCTCGAGTTCGAGCAGCTCCGCGACGCCGAGCGGATCGCCGACCTCGGCAGCGGCGCCGGGCTCCCTGGTCTCGTACTCGCCGCGGCGCTGCCGGAGGCGAAGGTCGACCTGATCGAGGCGGCGTCACGTAAGGG
>JBOGZE010000302.1:0-2295 GCA_050697055.1 Solirubrobacterales bacterium | reverse complement strand
CACGTCGTCGGCAGCAGCGAGGACCGATTCGAGGCACGGCAACTGCGCCTGGCTCGGGAGCGGCTCGGCGATGCGGTCGAGTCCACCGAGCTTCCTGGCGGCCACCTGGCCACGGCCGAGCAGCCCGCGGGTCACCGAGGCGATGCGGCTGGAGTCCACCGCGATCATCGAGTCTCTGACCGGCCGCACCGTGTCCGCCTATCTGACGGGACTCGATCCCGAGGCCAACGTGTCGGCGACGGTTTTCCTCCTCGATAACGCAACCGGAGACCGGCACGGTCGAAGTCGCGGAGGAGGAGATCGAAGCCCCTCCGAGCAGGACTCGGCCGCCTAGACCCGCAGGCAGTAGCCGTAGGCGGTGAGGCTGGGGGCGGGGCCGAAGTAGGCGTAGCCGGTCGCCGACCAGGTGCCGTTGCGGTTGACGGAGCCGCCAGCGAAGAAAGGCTCCTGCTTGCCGTTGAAGCTGAATCCCCCACTGGTCAGGCGGCGTCCCTTCGGGCAGGTCGGGGTCGTGGCGGTGGCGGCCTGGCCGGCCGGAAGGGCGGTCGAGCCCGAGATCTCCTTGAGCAGCGGGCGCTTGTGCGCAACACAATGTGCGACTGCCGTCAACTCGCCCCCGAAGGCGCCGAACGCGCTCCCGCTGACCCGCCAGGTCCTCGGCCCGATCGCCCGCGACTCGGTTACCCAGTCGCCGCCCCCATCGGGGAGCCCGAAGTTCCTGAAGTCGGTGCGCTGGAACCCGCCGGAGAAGAGGACCTGCCCCCTCGGGCAGCTGGCGGAGACGGTCTTGGTCTGGCCGGCCTTGACGAAGACCGTCTTGTGCGGCGACGGCGTCGCAGCGGTGATCCCCGTTGCGCAGACGGCCTGGATGGTGAGCTGCCGGGGAGTGATGCTGGACGGGCTGGGATCGATCAGGGTGGCGCTGATGTGCCAGCCGCGCTGGACGCCGAGCCGCTCGTAGGAGTGCGGGTAGACGCCCTCGCCGTCCGAGGAGACGGGCGGGCTGACGATCATGCCGCCACCCAGCGGGCCGCTCCTGCCTGGGCAGTTGACCGTCGTCCTCTGGGTCTCGTTCGGGCCCTTCAGCCGGAAGTCCTTGCTCACCAGGACGGGCGTCCCGAGGCGGCCGACGCCGCCCCGCTTGTTCTTCTTCTCCTCAGCTCCGGGCGGCTGGACCGGGCCGTGGTCGGAATCGAGGATGTAGAGCCCCTCGGGGGCGAGGAAGGCGAGGCGAAGGCGGTTGCAGGTGGTGCCGCGCTCGATCACGTAGACCACGCCCTTGCGGTGAACCGCCTTATCCCTTGGCTTCACGCCGATCCTCAGCTTCGTCTGGTCGCGGATCAGTGAGACAAGCTGGGTGGGGCTCGGGTAGCAGCCGTCGGGGTCCGCAGCCCGGTCGAACAGCGCGATCTTGAAGGTGAGCTCGATCTTGTTCGAAGGGCCGTTGAAGCCGCCCTGGTTGCGAGCGGAGGCAGTTGCCCCGCAGAGCAGCGCGAGCACGGCGGCTGCGGCTATCAGTGCCCGTCTCATGACCCTTCAACAGCCGCACGCGCCCAACAGTTGCGGTCCGGAAAGTCGGTCGGGATTCTGTCACCGATTGAGTGCAGGTTCGACGAATTCACCCAGGACATCGAGATCAACCGCCTGCTCAAGGCCGCCCTTGAACGCCTTGGACGAATCCAGACCCGAAGCGCCTCATCGCGGCAACCTCAGCGGGCTGAGCGAGCGGTGCTCGCCCTCACGCGGATGCGAGAGCGAGCTGCGGGTCGGCGGCGGCTTCTCTTCAGGGCTCGGAACCGAGGGGTAGAGCGCGACGAAGGCCTGCGGGAGCACGGTGAGCCGGGCGCCATCGACGGCCGGCTCACCGAGCAGCCGGCACGCCGTCTCGATGGTGTCGTGGATCGCGGGAGTCGCCTGGTGGGTTCCGGACCGCGTTGCTTCGCTCGCCCTGTCATTCCGCGATCCTCACGCTGCCGAGGGGCCCTAGCTGCGACGCCGCCGTGCGGCGCTGCTCGGCCAAGCGGCTGGCGGGGGCGAACGCGCTCCAGGCGAACCAGCGACCAAAGCCCCGCCGGAGCGCACGCGGGCCGCTCATCGTTAGCTTTCGCGTCCGCATCGCGCCGCCGAGCTCCGCCCGTCCCAGGTAGACGCGATAGAGGGTGGCGGTGTCGACCCTGACCTCGAGGTCGACGTCGAACCCGGGATGCTGCAGGCACACCGAGACCTCCGAGGGCTCGAGCACCATCCAGTAGCGCTTGGCCGGATCGCGAAAGTCGAACTTGAGCACCGTTCGGC
>JBOGZE010000301.1:0-6253 GCA_050697055.1 Solirubrobacterales bacterium | reverse complement strand
GCCACTCCCAGCGACTCCTGGATTTGCCCGAAGCGGCGGTGGCCGTTGAAGACCTCGCGGATCACCAGCAGCGTCCAGCGCTCGCCAACCAGCTCCAGGGCGGAGGCGATCGAACAGACCTGACCTTCGTAGTCGTTGCGAAGCACGAGTGTGATCTTTACACACTCGGTTGCATGATGCAACTCTGGCTGATACGGTCGCCCCATTCAGTTGCTTGATGCAACCAGCCTCCGGAAGGGAGGGACGATGAGAAAGCCAGCATTCAGATTGAAGCTGCAGCCGATCGAGATCAGCTCCGAGGAGATCCTCGCGGACCTCCTCTACCCGGCGCCCAGGCCGCGACGCGCAAGCCGGCGCGTCCCCCGCGGGGGAGGCGAGCTTGAGCACCGTCCGCCCGCGGAACGCAACCAACAGGGCGATCGAGTCGGCGCTCGCCTTCGCCGAGCGCATCCCGGAGGCGACCCGCACCAGGACGATCACCTGGCAGGACCCGGTCCCGGCGGCGGCCGCCGGCGCGCGGCTCTCGGGAATGGAGTATGTGCAGGCGATCAAGTCCGGTGAGCTGCCGCCGCCTCCGATCGCCGTCCTCATGAACATGGCGATCGCCGAGCTCGCCGACGGGCGGGCGATCTTCGAGGGCGAGCCGGGGGAGGAGCACTACAACCCGATCGGGGTAGTCCACGGCGGCTACGCGTCGACCCTGCTCGACTCGGCGCTCGGCTGCGCCGTGCACACCACCCTCGACGCCGGGGTCGCATACACCACCCTCACCCTCGAGGCCAAGTTTGTCCGCCCGATCACCCGCGACACGGGCCGGGTGCGGGCCGAGGCCGAGGTGGTTCACCGCGGGCGCACTCAGACAACAGCCGAGGCGCGCCTGGTCGCTGCCGAGAGCGGCAAGCTGCTCGCCTCGGGCACCAGCACCTGCCTGATCATCGGTGGATAGCGATGACGCGGCCTGGCGGCCGCTTACGATCGGCGGATGAGCTCGGCGAACGGCAGGCCGCGAGTGCGCCTCGGCAGGATGGTCGAGGACGGCGTCGCTCCCAGCATCCTCGGGCTGATCGAGCGCGGGGTCACCCGCGAGCCCGGCCTGGCGGCGGAGATGCGCGGCCGGGTCGTCTTTCGCTTCTCGGAGGATTTCTCGCCGCTGCGGATCGCCTTCCGGCCGCGGACGGTGGTGGTCGAGGACGGCGACCTGCGCAAGCCGGACCTGGTGATCGCCGGGCGGCTGCCCGACATCGTCCACATGGCGACGGTGCCAACCCTGGGGGGCAGGCTCGGCGGCCTCCCCGATCCGCGCCGGGCGCGCGGTAGGAGAGCGCTTCGCCGGCTGGCGAGCGGCCGGGTGCGGATCGACGGCGACAGCGCCCTCGCCAGGAGGCTGCTCCGCCTCCTTGCCGTCTAGGTGCTCGCCATACTTCGCGCCAGCTCGACCAGGAGGCGCACGCCGTAGCCGGTCGGGCCCTTGCCCACGTACTCCCGGCCGACGTCCCACGCGGTTCCCGCGATGTCGACGTGGGCCCAGGGCCGCTCGTCGACGAATTCCTCCAGGAAGGAGCCGGCGTAGATCGTCCCCGCCTTCCGCTTCGCCGAGGCGTTGGTGAGATCGGCGGCGGTGCCCTTGGTCAGCTCCTTGTACTCGGGGTGCAGCGGCAGGCGCCAGGCCAGCTCGCCGGTGCGCTCGGCGGCCGCCTCGACTCGCTCGGCCCAGTCATCGTCGTTGGAGATCAGCGCCGCGTAGGTCGAGCCGAGCGCGATCAGCACCGCCCCGGTCAGGGTGGCGAGATCGACGACCCGGTCGGCGCCCTCGTGGACGGAGTAGGCGAGGGCGTCGGCGAGGATCAGCCTCCCCTCCGCGTCGGTGTTGTTGACCTCGACCGTCTTCCCGTTCAGCTGGGTGATGATGTCCCCTGGCTTGATCGCGGTGCCGCTGGGCATGTTCTCGGTCGCCGGGATCACCGCCAGGAGCTTCACGGGCAGCTCGAGCTCGGCGACCGCTGCCACCGCCTCCAGCACCGCCGCGCCGCCCGACATGTCCATCTTCATCTCGTGCATGGAGCCGGCGGGCTTGATCGAGATCCCGCCGGTGTCGAAGGTGATGCCCTTGCCGACCAGGCCCATGGTCTCGCCGGCCGCGTCCGCTCGGTAGCGGAGAACGATCAGCCGCGGCTCCTCGGCGGTCCCCTGGGAGACCGCCACCAGCCCGCCCATTCCCTTCTTGGCGATCTCCTCGCGGCCGAGGACCTCGCAGGAGAGCGACTCGTGCTCCTCCGCCAGGGCTCTCGCGCGGTCGGCCAGGTAGGAGGGGGTGACCACGTTCGCCGGCAGGTCCTGGAGCTCGCGCGCCCGGTTGGCGGCCTCGGCGATCACCCGAGCGGCCTCGACCGCCTCGCCGAGCTCGGTGTCGCCGACAAGCGAGATCGATTCGAGGCGCTTGCCACCGTCGGCCCCCTCCTCGTCGTCCTCGGTCTTGCTCTTGAAGCGATCGAATCGGTAGGAGGCGAGGATCGCCCCCTCGACCAGGGCCGCGGCGACCACCTTCCCCTCGTCCGACTCGGGCGCCGCCAGCGCCAGGGAGCCGGCCTGCAGCGAAGAGGCCTGCTTGGCCGCAAGGGCGGCCGCCACCCTGGCGCGCTCGGGCTCGAACTCGTCGCGGTCTCCGAGCCCCACCACCAGCGCCCGGCCCGGTGTCTCGGGGTGCAGGAGGGCCGTCTTCCGGTAGCCGCCCTTTGCGTCCTCCGCTCCCGGCGCTCCGGCCAGCGGCTCGGGGAGCTCCTCGTCCTCGAACAGCGTCACGGCGAGAAGATCGGCCTCGACCTCGGCCAGCGGCTTGTCGGTGACCTCGACCCGCACGGGGGCGGCAGTATGCCAGTGGCTAGCATTTCGTTCGATCCAACCGCCGGGTAGGCCCGGCCTGACGAAAGGTGCAGATGCCGAAGACCGTCATCCTCTCGACCGCCAGGACCCCCTTCGGGAAGATGGGCGGGGGGCTTGCTTCGCTCGACGCCACCGATCTCGGCGGAACCGCGATCACTGAAGCCCTGCAGCGGGCCGAGGTGAAGCCCGACCAGGTCGAGGGCGTCGTCTACGGCCAAGTTCTCCAGGCCGGCCAGGGGCAGATTCCCTCGCGCCAGGCCCAGATCAAGGCGGAGATCCCCAGGGAGGTCCCCTCGGAAACGGTCAACAAGGTCTGCGCCTCCGGGATGCGGACGATCGGGATCGCCGATCAGGCCGTCCGCGCCGGCGACCTCAACATCGCCGTTACCGGCGGCATGGAGTCGATGAGCAAGGCGCCCTATCTGCTCCCCGACGCCCGCTTCGGCTTCCGGATGGGCGACGTGAAGGCGATCGACGCGATGACCCACGATGGGCTCACCAACCCGTTCACCGAGAAGCAGATGATCAACGAGGCCAGCGAGGTCTCCAACGAGCTGGAGCTGAGCCGCGCCGACATGGACAAGTGGGCCGAGCGCTCGCACCAGCTTGCCCATAAGGCGACCGAGGAGGGGAGGATGGCCGAGGAGATCGTCTCGGTCACGGTCAAGTCGAAGAAGGGCGAGAGCATGGTCGAGGCCGACGAGGGGATCCGGCCGGACACCACGGTCGAGGTGCTGGCGAAGCTGAAGGCGGTCGGCGGCGACGACGCCACTCACACCGCCGGCAACTCCCCGGGCGTCAACGACGGCGCCGCGGCCGTGATGGTCGCCTCGGAGGAGTGGGCGAAGCAGAACAACGGCACCCCGGTGGCAACGGTGCTCGGCTACGGCCAGGTTGCCGACGACTTCGCCTACCTGGCGAGGACTCCCGCCAAGGCCGCCGAGCTGGCGCTGGAGAAGATTGGAAAGAAGCCCGACGAGGTCGACCTCTGGGAGATCAACGAGGCCTTCGCCTCCGTCGCGATCAACTCGGTTCGGATGCTCGGCGTCGACCCCGAGAAGGTCAACGTCAACGGCGGCGCGATCGCCCTCGGCCATCCGATCGGTGCCTCCGGCGCTCGGATCGTCGGCGCCCTGATCCACGAGCTCCGCCGCCGCGGGGGCGGCCTCGGTGTTGCCGCGATCTGCAGCGGCGGCGGGCAGGGCGACGCGATCGTCCTGGAGGTCAATGGAGGCTGACGGCGGAGGCGGCAGGGCGGCAGCCTTCTTCGATCTCGACAAGACCCTGATGGCGGGGTCGAGCGGGATGGTGTTCGCGCGGGTCGCCAACCGCCACGGGCTGGTGGCGCGCAAGCAGCTCGCCAAATGGGGGTTGGATCATTTCCTCTACCGGCTGCGCGGGGCCTCTGACGCCCAGACCAACTCGGTGCTCGAGGTCGCCCAGGGCGTCTTTGCCGACGTCCCCGAGCGCGAGATCACCCGGATGGGCCCCGAGCTGATGGCGGGGATCCTGCCGCGGATCTACCCGCAGATGCTCGACGAGGTCCACCGCCACCAGGACGAGGGCCGCGCCACCTTCATTGTCAGCGCCGCGGGCAACGATCTGGTCTCCAGTCTCGCCCGGGTGCTGGGAATGGAGGGGGGAATCGGCACCCGCTGGGAGGTTGGGCCCGACGATTCCTTCACGGGCAGGATGGATGGTCCCTTCGTATACAGCGAGGGCAAGGTGGAGGCCATGCGCCGCTTCGCCGACGAGCACGAGATCGACATGAGCACCTCCTATGCCTACTCCGACTCGGCCAGCGACCTGCCGATGCTGCGCTCGGTCGGGCACCCGGTCGTCGTCAACCCCGACGGCACCCTCGCCGAGATCGCCAAGGTCGAGGGTTGGCCGGTGATGCGGTTCGAGCGGATCGGGCGAAAGCTGGCGATCGCCGGGGCTACCGCTCTGGCGGCGGCGATCGGCGGATCGGGCGTGGCTGCCCGGCGCCGCGAGAGCCGCCGCTCCCGAGGCCTGCGCCGCCGCTGAGTCGATCTAGACTCCGCTCCATGGCCGTGGAGCCCGAGGCGCGCAGGCGTGCCCACGAATGGCTGGACGAGGTCTACGCCAAGCTCGAGGAGCGCGAGGCTCTCTTCGAGACGATCTCCGGCGAGCCGGTGAGGCCGCTCTACACCGAGGAGGACCGCGCCGGCGCCGACGTCGAGCGCGAGGTCGGCTACCCGGGCTCCTATCCATTCACCCGCGGCGTCTATCCCTCGATGTACCGGGGGCGGCTGTGGACGATGCGCCAGTTCGCCGGCTTCGGGACGGCGGAGGAGACCAACGAGCGCTTCCGCTACCTGCTCGACCACGGCCAGACGGGTCTCTCCACGGCGTTCGACATGCCCACCCTGATGGGGCTCGACTCCGACCACGACCGCAGCCTGGGCGAGGTCGGGGTGGAGGGGGTGGCGATCGACACGCTCGACGATATGGAGACCCTGTTCGGCGGCATCCCCCTCGACGAGGTCACCGTCTCGATGACGATCAACGCTCCCGCGGCGATCCTCCTCGCCTTCTACGTGGTCGCCGCCGAGCAGCAGGGGATCCCGCCCGAGCGCCTCGGGGGGACGATCCAGACCGACATCCTCAAGGAGTACATCGCTCAGAAGGAGTGGTGCTTCCCGATCGAGCCGGCCCTGAGACTGGTCGAGGACATGATCGAATGGTGCTCGGCCGAGATGCCGCGCTGGCATCCGATCTCGATCTCCGGCTACCACATCCGCGAGGCGGGGTCGACCGCCCAGCAGGAGCTCGCCTTCACCCTCAAGGACGGCTTTACCTACGTCGAGAACGGCCTGGCCCGCGGTTTGGACATTGATGATTTTGCGCCGCGGCTTTCCTTCTTCTTCAACGCCCACATCGACTTCTTCGAGGAGATCGCGAAGTACCGGGCGGCGCGCCGGATCTGGGCGCGGGAGATGCGCGAGACCTATGGTGCGAAGCGCGAGGAGTCCTGGCGGATGCGCTTCCACACCCAGACCGCGGGCGTCTCGCTCACCGCCCAGCAGCCAGAGGTGAACATCGTCCGGACCGCGATCGAGGCCCTCGCCGGGGTCCTCGGCGGCACCCAGTCGCTGCACACCAACTCCTACGACGAGGCGCTCGCCCTGCCCACCGAGGAGGCCGTACGCATCGCCCTGCGGACCCAGCAGGTGATCGCCCACGAGTCCGGCGTTACCAACACGATCGACCCGCTCGGCGGCTCCTACTTCGTCGAGACCCTCACCGACGAGATGGAACGGGCGGCCTACGAGTACTTCGCCCGGATCGACGAGCTCGGCGGGATGGTCGAGGCGATCAAGCAGAACTTCCCCCAGCGCGAGATCGCCGA
>JBOGZE010000300.1:0-8504 GCA_050697055.1 Solirubrobacterales bacterium | reverse complement strand
CCTCATGACAGGTTGACTCCCTAGAACTGCGTTTGCGAGCCACCGAAACCGTGCGTCGAACTGTGCGTCCAACTCCCGACTTCGACTCGAACTGAGACGATGTAACCACGCCTGAGCCACGCCTACTGGTCCTCAGACGACCCCTCCTCGCCGTCATCATAATCCGCGTGTCGCGGGCTCAAATCCCTCCCCCGGCATCGTTGCGTCGCTGAGCAACTGGTCCGACACCCGGCGTAACGCCGAGCGGCAAGGTCAGCTGCCGTTATCGGTGCCCGCTGCGATCGCGGCCCGGATCTGCTGCGCGTAGCCGGCCACCGTAAAGTCCGACCCGACACCGTCAACCAGGATCAGGTCACCGATCGTGTTGTCGGTGCGCAGGGTGACCTGTTATGTGGTCATGTCCCGCCGCTCGGATCGTCTCGGGGCGCATCCTCGCGGAGCGCCTTGACGATGAACTCGGCGTACCACGGCGCCCACTCCTCGTCGCGGACTCCCCCGAGCTCCTCCGTCTCGTACTTACCGTGCGCCTTCTCTGCCTCGCGGAGCAGACGGGTGAGCTCCTCTTTCGTCAGGTCCGCCACTGCGGCGAGTCTACCCCCGCCTACGCCGCCGTCGGGACCTTCGACTCGAGCTCGGTGAGCGCGAGCAGGAAGATCTCCGAAAAGGTGGGAAACGGCTGGATCACGTCGTTCAGCACCGGGAGCAGGACGCCCGCACGGATGGCGACCGTTGCCTGCCCGCCATTCGCCCGCCTCAGGGCCAAGCGCGTACGCCCCGGTCAGCCGCTCACCATCGGACACGAGGGTGAGGAAGCCGTTCTTCTCGGCGTATGAGCGCGTGTAGGTGGACGTGCGCGGCACCTCTGAGATCGGGGCCGTCGCGGTGATGGCGCCCTCCGCCGCACCGACCGCGACCGCCTGGGGGTCGGTGAAGACGACGCGAGGCACCGCCTCGTAGTTCGCCTCCCGCCTTCGGCCGAGAATGTTCGCGGCGGCCACGCGACCCTGGTACTTGCCGACATAGGTGAGCGGCCAGACGCCGGTCACGTCGCCGATCGCCCAGACGCCGTCGGTCACGTTCATGCACTCGTCGACTGGGATCCCACCCTTCTTGGGCGAGACGTCCACGTTCTCGAGCCCGATGCCCTCCGTACGCGGACGACGGCCCGTAGCCACCAGCAGGCGGTCGCCGCGTAGCTCCTTGCCGTCGGGGAGCTCGAGTACATAGCCGTCGTCTTCGCGGCGCACGGCCGAGGCGTGCCGGCCGAAATGGAGCTCGAGGCCCTCGGCGGCCAGGGCCTCACCGAGGGCGTCGCCAAGTGGCTTCGGCTCGCGCGGCAGCAGGTGGTCCATTCCTTCCACCAGCGCCACCGAGGCGCCCATCCGAAACACCGCCTGCGCCATCTCCACCCCGACCGGGCCGCCGCCGAGCACCAGCAGCCGCTCAGGGACCTCTCTCAGCTCGGTCGCCCCGCGGTTGGTCCAGATGCCGTCCAGCTCGGCAAGCCCCGGGACCGGGGGCATGATCGCCTCGGACCCGGTGGCGACGACGATGTGCTCACAAGAGTGCTCGCGGTCGTCCACCACCACGCGGCCGTGATCCGCGATGGAGCCCGAGCCACGCAGGATGTCGATCCCCTTCGAGCGCAGCCACTCCTCCTTCGCGGAGTCGTCCCAGTTCGAGGTCATGAAGTCTCGCCACTCGAAGGCGGCTGCGGCGTCGAGCTCGCCGCTCACGGCCTGCGCGGCACCGGGCGCCTCCCGCGCCGCCTGGAGCGCCTCGCCGGGGCGGAGCAGCGCTTGGACGGAATACACGCCCAGTAGTCGCACTCGCCGCCGATCAGGCCGCTCTCCGCGAGCGCCACCTTCAGGCCGCCCCCCGCAAGGCGGGCGGCGCAGTGCTCGCCGGCGGGGCCAGCTCCGATGACGATGACGTCGTAGTCCGTCACCGTCCGGGAGCCCGCGTCTTCACCTCTTGGAGCACCCAACCGTTGCCGTCCGGATCACTGAACGAGGCAAACGAGCCGTAGTCGCCACGTTCCGGATCCGGGCCAGCTTCCTGCCACTCGGTCCCGAGGCCAGGGGCCGCTAGAGCGGCAGGCGCTTGGCTCTCCGGTTGCACTTCCTGCGGGCCTTGCCGTGCTTGGGCTTGCACCTCTTCAGCGCGGCGGCACGCTGGCCGGTGGGGCCCGACGCCGCCTGCGCCCCCCACCCCGCGTGCTTGAGGCACGGCGCCTGCTCGAGAGCTCGAACTGCCGATCGAGGACGTGGCGGCGGCGTGCGGGTTCGGGAGTGCCGCATCTCTGCGCGCTCACTTCAGAAAGCAGACCGGGACCTGCCCGGTCGCCCATAGGGATGCCTTCTCCGGCTCGGGCTGAGCTCATGAGGCGCTAGCTCAGCGACCCAGCCCGACCCCCGGGAATAAATCGCGGTCGGGGACGTCATTGGGAGTAGCGACAACTCCCAAACGAAAGTGAAAGACATGACACTCCCCCGCATCAAGACCAACTCACGGCCCACGTGGCCACTGCACCTCGGTGCAGCGGTCGTGGTCCTCGCGCTCGCGACGCTCGCAACTGCGGCTCATTCGAGCGTGAAGAACAACAAGGTGGACGGCGTTCGGGCTGATCTCAAGCACGGCACGCTTCGCGTCAAGGGCGGCGACGGTGGACAACAGGTCGCGGTTCGCCTGAAGGCCGGCGACCCGAGCCGGATCCAGGTCGACGCCAGCGACGACGGCTCGGCCGACTTCTCGTTCTCGCGCGGCGACGTCGACGCAATCAAGGTCAAGATGGGTGACGGCAACGATTCCGCTCGCATCGACGATGCGAACGGCACCTTCACCGATTCGATCCCGACCACGATCGCCGGCGGCGACGGCAACGACTCGCTGCAGGGCGGACAGACGCAGGTCGCGGCCGAGAACGAGACGTTCAAGGGCGGCGATGGCAACGACACCGTCGACGGCGGCAAGGGCAACGACACCGCCTACCTCGGCGATGGCGCTGACACCTTCCGCTGGGATAACGGCGAGGGCAGCGACGTGATCGAGGGCCAGGACGGCACCGACACGATGGTGTTCAACGGCGCCGCGGGGGGCGAGAACGTGACGATGACGGCGAATGGAGGAAGGCTGACCTTCTTCCGCGTCCAAGGCAACGTCACGATGGACACCGACGGAGTCGAGATCGTCGACGACAACGCCCTCAACGGAGTCGACAACGTCACCGTCAACGACCTGACGGGCACCGACGTCACCCAGACCAACCTCGACCTCGCGGGTGCACTCGGCGGCAACGTGCCGGACGGCATTGCCGAGAACGTCGTAGTCAACGGCACGAACGGCAACGACAACATCGCCATCAACGGCAACGGGTCGGGAGCGGACGTGACCGGCCTGGCCACCGCCGTGTCGGTCACGCACGCTGACCCGACCGACACCCTCTCCGTCAACACCCTCGCGGGTACCGACAGCGTGGCCGCGAACGGTGTCACCGGAGTGCTGCAGGTGCTGGTCGACGGAGCACTCGTCTAGACCGTTTGGAGCTCGAGGGCCCCGGCCGAGAGCCGGGGCCCGCCCCTCCACCCGTCTAGACCGTTTGGAGCTCGGGCCCCGGCTCACTGAGCCGGGGCCCGCCCTCCAACCGCTAAGCCGGCAGGGCCGTCGCGCGCTCGAGTAGGCCCTCGAGGTCCGCTTCGATGCCGGCAGTGAGGACGCCGATGTCGGACGCATGGTCCCGGTCGCCGGTGACGCCGAAGTAGAGCTCGCCGTCATAGGAGAAGATCGCGACGACGATCCGGATCGCACCGACGATCGGTACGTAGGGATACGACGCCATCAGCCTGCGGCCGAGGGCGTGAACCGGTTGCTGAGGGCCCGGGACGTTGGTCGTCGCGGTATCCATGTTCAGCTGCAGGGAGCGAGTCATCGCGCGGCTGCCGAGCGCGAGCAGAAGCGGGGGCGCGAAACCCGAGAGCCGCACCAGGGCATCACCGGCGACCGCCTGCTTCGAGGACTTGATCCCGTCCATCTGCTCGCGGATGTGAGCGAGGCGCTCCGCCGGATCCTCGATGCCGACCGGGAGCTTTGCGAACACGCCCACCACGCGGTTGTTGTAGACGCCGCGCTCGCCCGGCTTCCGCACCGAGACCGGTACCAGCGTGCGCACCACGCGCTCGGGAGCAATCGCCTCGCCACGCTCCTCGAGCAGATCGCGGTACCCGTTGGTGATCAGCGTCAGCACGACGTCGTTGACCGTCCCCCCGAGCGCGGACCGCACCCGCTTGACCTCGCCGAGCGGGGCCCTGGCCCAGCTCCAGACGCGATGCGGGCCGATCGGACCGGTCAGCGACGAGGTCGTGGGACGCAGGGCCGGCACCGCGGTCGCGAGGGCGCGGGCCGTGCCGGCCATCCCCCGCAGCATCTCGGAGGGCCCCCGCAGAGCGGCGCGGACCTGAGCCGCAGGGTCGAGCATGCGATGCCTGGTGCTGTACGCGATCAGCTCCAGGCGCGAGGGCTCTGAAGCGGGCTGCCAGGCCACATTGTTCGCGGGCTCGTCGATGTCGCCGAACATGAGCGACATCAGGTCGGTCGCGGCGACTCCGTCGACCATGCAGTGGTGGACCTTGGAGAGCAGCGCCCAACGCCCCTCCTCGAGCCCCTCGACCATCCAGAGCTCCCACAGCGGCCGCGCCCGATCGAGGTGCTGCGAGAAGACGCGCGCGGCCGTGGCGCGCAGCTGTTCCTCCGTACCTGGAGAGGGCACGGCGCTGTGGCGGAGGTGGTAGTCGATGCTGAAATAGGGATCGTCCACCCACACGGGCTCACCCACGCCCAAGGGGACGAAACGGACCCTCTGGCGGTAGCGCGGCGTGAGGTGAAGCTTGCTATCGACCATCGCCCGCAGGTCGGCAAACGGCGGTGGCGGACCCTCGAAGATGCTGACGCCGCCGATGTGCATCGGGGTGACGTCGTTTTCGACGTGGAGGAACATCGCGTCCTGGGCGCTCATCGCTTGCATGCGGCCTCCTCGGTCCGGTCGAACAGGCGCTCGAGCTCTCGATACACCCCCGCGTTCACCGCCATCCCACAGTGGCTTCCGTCGACCTCGATGCACTCTGCGTAAGGATCCAGGCATGCCCGCCAGTCCACGATCCCGTCGCTGCGGGAGTGCACCGCGAGCGTCGGCATGCTCGGCGGGAGCGGGACTTCGAGCAGCGCCCGGAATTCGGTGCAGCAGGCGCCGTCCCGGCAGTCGGTCGAGAACATGCCGGGCAGGCCGAGATCGCCGAGGCGGGCGAGGGAGCCGACCGTGCGCCTGACAGGAGCCGACACCGCCAGCGGGTCGCGGACCGGCGAGCCGAGCGTCACCAGCGCCGCGACGGCCTGCGGATGACGGGCGGCCAGGGCGCGCGCGAGCGTCCCGCCGCGGCTCTGCCCGATCACGATCACGGGAGCGTCGAACTCCGCCAGTCTCCGCTCCAATCTGGCGAGCTCCCGGCCGGCGCAGTCGGCGTTGATCCACATGCCGCTCCCCCTCACCTCATGGCCGCGCCGGCGCAGCCACCCGCCGAGCACGGCCAGCGACGTGTCCCCGGCCAGGAAACCCGGAATCAGGAGGACCGGGCGGCGCCCGTGCGCGCGAGTGACCCCACGGAACCGCTCGTCGGCGAGCAGCCTCGCGAGCTCCAGCCCGTATCGCAGCTCACCGCGGAGCGGCGCGATCACGCGCTGACGCGTCCGTCGATTCGCGTCCTTGCTGCCGGTCACGTCTATCCCTCGGGTCAAGGTCTGGCCAACATAACGCCGCTAGGAGCCGAGGAAGGTCAGGACGGCGAGCACCCGGCGGTGGTCGTCGGGGCTGGCGCTCAGATCGAGCTTGGAGAAGATGCTGGTCACGTGCGGACCATGGCCGATAACCAGATTCGTCGCGTGCTGGTCCTCGACCCAGACAAGACGCTCGTCGGGATCGTCAGCCAGGCCGACGTCGCCGCGCGCGCCAGCGCGGGCCAGGTGGGCAACCTGGTGGAGGCGATCTCGGCGGGCTGAGGCGGGACGCGACCAGGGGAAGCTTCGCCTCACCGCCCATCCGTCGGCTGTCTACGGCGTCAGGTCTCCGGCACGCCTGCCCTGCGGCCGATCCGCCGCATCACGAATCCGCCCACGACCAGCACGATCAGCACCCCGATGATGGCGCTGAGGAGGCCGCCGAGATCGAACGCGTCATCGTCGCCGATGCCCAGTCCTCGGGTGAACACGATGTAACCCACAAAGGCCCCGACGAGTCCAAGGAGGACCGAGACCAGCCACGACTTCGGGCCCTGCATGTCCTCGAACATGTCGTTGGGCACCAGCGCTCGGCCGATGAAGCCCGCGACGAGACCGAGAATCAGCGCACCGACCATTTGCTCCCCCTTCCGTGGGTGTGTTTGGCGCCGCGACATTATCACCGGCCCCACGCGTGTCTCGGCTACCGAGATGTCTTTGCCACGGCGTGAGCGAGCGCTTCAGCCGGGTGTCGCCCGTCCGGCCTGAACGCCTGGCTCGAGGCGCGCGGCAACGTGAACCGGACTCGAGTCCCGGTGGCGCCGTCGTCGAGCCAGATCCGACCGCCGTGCACCTCGATGATCGCCCGGCAGATCGAGAGGCCGAGGCCGGATCCGCCGCTGGCGCGGGAGGCGTCGCCTCGGAAGAAGGGTTCGAAGACCCGCTCGCGATCGCCCACGGGAATCCCGCTGCCGGTGTCGGCAACCTCGACCTGTATCGCCTTGCCATGTGACTCGGCGGCGACGGTGACGCTGCCGTCCGCAGGCGTGTGGCGGATCGCGTTCTGGATCAGGTTGAAGAACACCCGCTGCAGCTTCTCGGGGTTCGCCTCGGCGGGGTCGAGGCCATCCGGGATGCGGGCCTCGACCGCGATCCCCTTGGTTGCCGCCTGGGCGCGCATCGCCTCGACGGTCTCACCGACGAGCTCGTCCAGGCGGACTCGCTGCATCGACCATTGGATGTCGCCGGCCTCCAGGCGGGTGAGCTCGAAGAGGTCGTCCACCATCGCGGTCAGGGAAGAGACGTGGAAGCTGATCTCCTCCGGGTAGCCCTCGCCGTCGCCAGGATCGAGCAGGCCGTCGTCAATCCCCTGGGCCAAGAGCTGGAGCGAGGTCAGGGGCGTCCGGAGGTCATGCGAGATCGCCGCGATCAGGTCCCGTCGGGCCCGCTCCGACGCGTCGCGCCTGGCCTCGTGCTCGGCCAGGCGAACGCTCATCTCCTCGGCCGCGCCTGCCAGCTCGGCGATCTCGTCACGGCCGCCTGTCTCGAACGATGCCCGCGCGCCCTTCCCCTCGCCCACCGCTCGAAGGGCGTCGCGGACGGTCTCGACGTCGTCCCTGATCCCGCGGGTGAGGAGCCAGGAGGAGTAGATGGCGAGTGCACCTGCGAACGCGAGCAGGGTGGCCAGCAGATAGGCGTCAGCGGGCGAGACGAACATCAACAGCGCCACGGCGCCAACCCCGGCCAGCACCAGGCCGAAGACGAGCGCGACGCCCGCGGCAAACTGCTGCGAGAGGGAGCCGAGCCGGCGCCGGGTGCGGACGAGCAGGTGCGAGAGCACCAGCACCGGCGCCCCGCAGATCGCGAAGAAAGCAGCCGCCCCCAGCGCATGGGAGGCGCCGTAGACCAGCGCGGTTACCGTGGCGGCCGCCGCCGCTCCGACCGCCAGCAGAAGGACGGCCCAGCGCGCCTTCATGGCTGGAACCGGTAGCCGACGCCCCAGACCGTCTGCAGCCAGCGGGGCTCGGAGGGCTCGAGCTCGACCTTGGCGCGCAGCCGCCGCATGTGCACGGTGACCGTCGAGGTGTCGGTATAGAAGGAGTAGTCCCAGATCGCGTCCATGAGCTGGTCGCGGGAGAAGGCCTGGCCGGGATGGCGCGCGAGGAAGAGCAGCAAGTCGAACTCGCGCACCGTGAGCTGGACCGATTCGCCTCGCACCAGGACGGTCCGGGCGCCGGGATCGATCTCGAGGCCCTCGAACGCGACCGGCTGCTCTTGCTCCGGCTCGGACTCCCCGCGCCGCAGCACGGCGTCGACGCGGGCGACCAGCTCCGCGGGCGAGAAGGGCTTGACCACGTAGTCGTCGGCGCCCCGCTGAAGGCCCGCGATCCTGTCGCTCGCCTCCCCCTTCGCCGTCAGCATGATCACCCGGGTGGGCTGGCGCGCCTGCAGCTCGCGCATCACCTCGAGCCCGTCCAGACCGGGAAGCAGCAGGTCGAGGACCACCAGGTCGGGCCGTGCGTCCCCGGCGATCGCGATCGCCTCGAGGCCGTCGGCAGCGACCCGAGTCGCATAGCCGGCGCGCTCCAGGTAGCGGGAGACGACGTCCGTGATCACCGGCTCGTCGTCGACGACGAGGACCGAGCCGCGTGTCCCCCGGGCGGTCACCCCTCCGATTGTCTCAGCGAGCATTTGCACTCCCTAAAGCCGTAATCGAATCGTTATCCGGACGGAGAGGG
>JBOGZE010000299.1:0-15333 GCA_050697055.1 Solirubrobacterales bacterium | reverse complement strand
GCTCGAGACCGTGTCGGAGATCGCCACCAAGGTCCCGAGCCTCGAGCGAATCGTCGTCGTCCCCTACCTGAGCGCCTCACCCGAGCTGGCCGTGCTCGAGCGCCGCGAGAGCGACCCACCGCCGATGACCTGGCAGCAGTTCCTCGACCTCGGCCGGGGCGTCGATCTCCGCTTCGAGCGGGTCCCGTTCGACCACCCGCTCTGGGTCCTCTACTCCTCGGGGACCACGGGCCTGCCGAAGGCGATCGTCCAGGGGCACGGCGGCATCCTCCTCGAGCAGCTCAAGAAGTCGAACCTCCACCTCGATCCCCAAGCGGGTGACCGCGTCTTCTGGTTCACCACCACCGGCTGGATGATGTGGAACTTCCTGATCGGCGCCCTCCTCACCCCCGCCTCGATCGTGCTCTACGACGGCAGTCCCGGGGCGCCTGACATGGGCGTCCTCTGGGATCTGGTCGAGCGGACCGGGATCACCTGCTTCGGCACCAGCGCCTCCTACGTCGCCGCCTGCATGAAGGACGGGATCGAGCCCGGGCGGAGCCGTGACCTCTCGCGGTTACGCGCGGTCGGCTCCACGGGCTCGCCCCTCTCCCCCGAGGGGTTCGAGTGGATCTACGAGCACGTCGGTCGCGACACCTGGCTCTTCTCCACCAGCGGAGGCACCGATGTCTGCACGGCGTTCGTCGGCGGGGTGCCGATCCTCCCGGTCTACCGGGGCGAGCTCCAGGGCCGCTCGCTGGGGGCGGCGGTCGAGGCCTTCGACGAGGAGGGCAACCCTGTGATCGACGAGGTCGGCGAGCTGGTCATCACCGAGCCGATGCCCTCGATGCCGGTCTTCTTCTGGGGCGACGAGGACGGCTCCCGCTACCGGTCGAGCTACTTCGAGCAGTACCCGGGCGTCTGGCGCCACGGAGACTGGATCGAAATCACCTCGCGAGGGACGGCGGTGATCTACGGGCGCTCCGACTCGACCATCAATCGGCAGGGAGTGAGAATGGGCACCAGCGAGATCTACCGCGCGGTGTCCGGCTGCGAGGAGGTGGTCGACGGGCTCGTGGTCGACGTCCCCAAGCCCGGCACCGAGGGCTGGATGGCGCTTTTCGTGGTCCTCCGCGACGGCGTCGAGCTGAACGACGATCTGGCTGCCGAGATCAAGCGGCGAATCCGGGAGCAGTGCTCTCCCCGGCACGTCCCCAACGAGGTCTTCCAGATCGCCGAGGTGCCGCGCACCCTGAGCGGCAAGGTGCTCGAGGTGCCGGTGAAGCGAATCCTGATGGGCGAGGCGCCGGAGCGTGCCGCCAGCCGCGACTCGCTCGCCAACCCCGCGGCGCTCGACTACTTCGTGGATCTCTCAGCGACGCTGTAGTCGGGCTCCTCGGGCTCCTCGGGCTCCCCGGTGCCGGCGACCACGGTGCAGTTGCGGCAATACGGGCGCGCTACCTGCAGGGCGCGAGGACTCCTGACGGATCAGCAGTCGCGCGCCCTCGCACCAACGCCTCAGACCGGTGTGATCGGGTTCCGCCGCTCGGCGAAGTCCCGCTGCTTGGAGTCGGCGAGCGCGAAGCGGCGAATCAGCTCGGCCCGCAGCGAGTCCGGCTCGACGACAGCGTCGACGACCAGCTCCGAGGCGAGGTGGAGGATGTCGATGTCCTCGGCGTACTCCCGCCGTTTCTCCTCGACGAAGCGCTGCCTCTCCTCGGGATCCTCGATCTTCTGGATCTGGTTGAAGAAGACCGCGTTGATCGCGGCCTCGGGCCCCATCACCGCGATCTGCGCCTGCGGCAAGGCGAGGCAGGCATCGGGCTCGAAGGCCGGGCCGGCCATCGCGTAAAGCCCCGCGCCGTAGGCCTTGCGGACGATCACCGAGATCTTCGGCACCGTCGCCTCGGAGACGGCGCTGATCATCTTGGCGCCGTGACGGATGATCCCCTGGCGCTCGACATCCTTGCCGATCATGAAACCGGGGACGTCGGCGAGGAAGAGCAGCGGCACGTTGAAGGCGTTGCAGGTCCAGATGAACCGAGCCGCCTTGTCGGCCGAGTCGACGAACAGCACCCCTCCCTTGACCTTGGGCTGGTTGGCGACGATGCCGATCACCCGGCCGTCGAGGCGGGCGTAGCCGACCACCAGCTCCTTCGCCCAGCGCTCCTGGACCTCGAGCAGCGAGTCGTCGTCGACGAGCGCCTCGATCAGCTCCCTGACTTCGAAGGGGTCCTTCTCGTTGTCGGGGACGATCGCCGAGGCGGAATGCCCGGACTGCGGCTCGGCCGGCGGCGCGGTGGGCGGCGTCTCGCGCCAGCTCGAGGGCATGTAGGAGAGATAGCGGCGGGCTAGGTCGATCGAGGCTTCATCTGAATCGGTTAGAAAGTGCCCGCAGCCGGAGACTCCAGTGTGCATGCGGGCGCCGCCCATCTCCTCCAGCGTTACCTCCTCCCCGATCACCATCTGCGCCATCCGCGGCGAGCCCAGGTACATCGAGGCGTTGCCGTCGCGCATGATCACCACGTCGCAGAAGGCCGGGATGTAGGCGCCGCCGGCGGCGCTTGGGCCGAACAAGAGACAGATCTGCGGAACCTGCCCAGAGAGCCTTACCTGGGTATGGAAGATGCGTCCGGCGCCGCGACGCCCGGGGAACATCCGCACCTGGTCGGTGATCCGGGCCCCCGCTGAGTCCACCAAATAGATCATCGGCACCTGCCGACGAAGCGCCCGCTCCTGGATCCGAAGGATCTTCTCCACCGTCTTCGGCCCCCATGAGCCTGCCTTCACCGCGGGGTCGTTGGCCATCAGGGCGACTGTGCGGCCGCGCACCGTCCCCATTCCGGTTACGACCCCGTCGGCGCCGAGGCCATCCTGCTCCCAGTTCGCGAGCAGCCCCTCCTCGGCGAGCGACTCGGGGTCGAGCAGGCGGCTGACGCGCTCGCGCACCGGAAGCTTCTCCTGCTCGGCTACCTTCTGGCGGTGGCGCTCGGGGCCTCCCTCGAGCGCCGCCTCGAGCGCCGGCTTGATGTCACTCATCGGAACGGCGCAGGTCGCTTATGCCTGGACCCTGCCGCGCCGGCGGCGCTGCTTGCTGCGCGCTTTCTGCTCGGCCTCATCCTCGTCGGCCTCGGCCTCATCGCTGGGCTCGGCCTTCGTGCCCTCGTCGCCATCCTCATTCTCGAGCTCAGCGGCCTTCTCGCCGAGCTCCTCGGACTCCGTCTCCTCCCCCTCGCGCTCCAGCGGATCAAACTCCTCCGGCGCGGCGAACGGATCCTTCCCCGAGGGACGGTGCTCCTTTACCGCTCCGCTCAGCTTGCCGGAGAGTGCCTCGGTGTCGCTGAGAACGTCGTCACGCCGGCGAACCAGGTCGGCGATCACCGCCTCGATGTCCTCGCGGCGCTGGCTGCCCTCCTCGACGATCCGCTGCGCCTGCGCCTGCGCCGAGGCGATCGTCTCGCGGGCGTTCTCCTCGGCCTGGCTGCGTGTGGCCGCAGCCTTCTCGTCGGCCGTCCTGCGGGTTTCCTCGGCGAAGGCGTCGGCCGCGCTGCGGGTCTCCTGCGAATAAGTGTCCGCCTCGCTCCGGGTCTGCTCGGCCTGGGCGTTGGCGCTGTTGATCGCCCCCCGCGCCTCCTCCTCGGCCTCGGCCCGGATCTGCTGAGCGCTCTCCTCGGCCTGCGCAAGGATCGCGCCGGTGCGCTGCCCGACTCGCTCCAGCTCCCGCTTGACGGTGTCCGACCGCGACTCGTCTCCACCGCCGGTCTCGAGCCAGTCAGCGAGGCGGGCTAGGAACTTCTCGACCTCGTGCTTGTCGTATCCACGACGGGAGGACGGGAAGGTCGCGTTCCTGATCCGGTCGAGGCTGGTCTGATCGACTCCCATGCTCTCTCCTGGCTCGGTTCCTTGGAAAGTTCCCTACTACTCCGGTTCCACCGGAACCGGGCTCTCACCAGAGTAATCGTAGAAGCCCATTCCCGACTTCCTCCCATAATTTCCTGCAGCGACCAACTTTTTGAGGGTGGGCGGCGCGGCGAACCGCTCCTCGCCGTAGGCGGACTCCATCACCTCGGAGATTGCCGCCAGGGTGTCGAGCCCGACGAAGTCAGCGAGGGTCAGCGGGCCCATCGGATGGCTGGCGCCCGCCTTCATCCCGGTGTCGATGTCCTCGATCGAGCCGACCCCCTGCTCGTGGGCACGGATCGCGTCGAGCATGTAGGGCACCAGCAGGCGGTTGACGATGAAGCCCCGATTGTCGGTGGCGGCGACGGTCGTCTTGCCGAGTTTCTCACCGACCTCGAAGCCGAGGTCGTAGGCCTCATCCCCGGTCTTCTCGGCGCGGACCACCTCGAGCAGTGGCATCACCTGCGCGGGGTTGAAGAAATGAAGTCCGAGGAAGCGCTCGGCGCGCTTGGTGGCGGCCGCCTGCTCGGCGACCGAGAGCGAGGAGGTGTTGGAAGCAAAGAAGGCCTCGTCCTTCGCAACGGAGTCGACCTCCGTCCACATCTCCAGCTTCTTGCCCAGATCCTCGTCGATCGCCTCGATCACCAGGTCGCAGTCGGCGAGCTCGCCGTAGTCGAGAGTGGGACTGATCCGGCCCCGGGCGGCATCGGCATCGGCCTGCTCCATCTTGCCCTTCTCCACTGCGCGGCCGAGCTGCTTCTCGATCCTGCCCAGGCCCTCCTCGAGGCGTTTTTCCTGGATCTCCCGCACGATCACGTCCCAGCCGGCCTGGGAGCAGATCTGGGTGATCCCGTGCCCCATCAGCCCGCAGCCGAGAACACCCACCTTGCTGATCGCCATCGCGCGCAGACTAGACATTTGGCTCGCGGGGGGCGTCGCCGCCCCTCGTTACCCTGTGCCGACCAATGGGGGACCGGGGCCCGGCGCAACCGTCGGCTCAGTCGCGGGTTTGAGGGTCCGATGCGAATTTCGAGACGACAGAGAGCGCAACTGACGGTCGCCGCGTGCGCCTCCAGCGTGGCCGTCGCCTCCACGATGCTCGGCGGCGGCGCCCCCGCGGGTGCCTCCGCGGCAAAGAAGCCGGTTGTGGGGACGGCGGCGGCAAGCTGCAAGCCGGCGGCGTCCCCGGGCTCCTGCGCTGCGCAGAAGCAACGGCGCAAGGCGCGGCGGGAGAAGCTTCGCCTCGCCAACGCCAAGCAGAAGCGCCCGAACGTGATCGTGGTCGAGACCGACGACCAGAGCAACGACATGTCGCCCCTGCCGATCGTCCTCGACAAGCTCGGCCGTCTCGGCACCACCTTCCGCAACAGCTACGCCTCCTTCCCCCTCTGCTGTCCCTCGCGGGCGACCTTCCTCACCGGCCAGTACGCCCACAACCATCACGTGATCCAGACGGACCTTCCAAACGGCTACAACGGCCTCGACCACACCAACACGCTCGCGGTGTGGCTTCGGACGTCCGGCTACCGGACGGCGATGATCGGCAAGTACCTGAACGGCTACGGGCTCAACGACGGGCTGATTGAGCCGATTGCGGACGCCAAGGAGATCCCCCCAGGCTGGAGCGAGTGGTACGCGCTGACCAACGGCAGCGACCAGCGCCGCTACCAGTACAAGCTGAACGAGAACGGGAAGCTCGTCTACTACGGGACCGGCGCCCGGAACTACGTCACCGACGTGCTCTCAACCAAGGTCGTCGACTTCCTGCGGCGTCGTGCCCCGCGGCCGAAGCCATTCTTCCTCTGGTTCAACCCCACCGCCCCCCACGGAGAGTCCGGGGTGCCGTTCAACTCGACCCGGGATCCCCAGCCGGCACCGCGCTACCTGGGAGCCTTCGGCGATGGGGGGGCGCCGCGTAGCCCCAACTTCGACGAGAGCGACGTCTCCGACAAGCCCCAGCTCGTCAACAATCAGCCGAGGCTGACCCAGACGGATATCGACGACATCGACCGGCGCTGGCGCGGGCGCCAGGAGAGCTTGCTCTCGGTCGATGAGACCGTAAAGCGGATCATCGGCAGGCTGAAGAAGGCTCGCGACCTGCGCAAGACCTACATCTTCTTCACCTCCGACAACGGCCTGCAGCTGGGCGCCCACCGACTGATCTTCAAGTCCTACCTCTACGAGGAGTCGACCCGGGTGCCGCTGATCATCAGGGGCCCCGAGTTCCCGGCGGGGGTGGTGCGCGACCAGCTGGTGGCGAACATAGACCTCGCCCCGACGATCGTCGACATCACCAACATCCGCCCCCAGCTGACGATGGACGGGATCTCCCTGCTGCCCCTTGCTAGCAACCCGGCGGTGGCTTCAGGGCGCGACATCCTCTTCGAGAGCTACAACCTCGAAAGCTCCGGCATCCGCGACGGCAGCTGGCATTACAACCAGTACCAGAACGGCGACGAGGAACTCTACAACCTCGTCACAGATCCCTTTGAGCTCGAAAGCGCGCACGACGACGGCCTGGCGATCGAGGCGCAGCTCAAGGCCCGCCTGGCGCAGCTGAAGACCTGCGCCGGCGCCTCCTGCCAATGAGCGCTAGGTAGCCGCTCCGAGCTCTTCCAGCTTGCGGCCCATCGCCTCGGCGAGGGCATTGACTCCGGTCATCGGCCGCACATAGACCGCCAACTCACTGACCTTGCCGTCGCCGTTGAAGCGCAGCAGGTCGATCCCATCGAGCTCGCGGTCTCCCACCCGGGCACTGAAGGCGAGCGTCGCGACGTCGCCGGTCTCGACCTGGTCGGTGTAGCGGAAGTCCTCGAATACCTGGACTACCGCCCCGAGGATCATCGCCACCGCCTCGCGGCCCTCGTACGGCTTGAACACCACCGGGCTCTTGAAGGTGACGTCCTCGGCGAAGAGATCGTCGATCGCGGAGACGTCCTTGCTCTCGACCGCGGCTCTGAACCGATCGCTCTTCAACTAAACGGGTTGCTCCTCGCTCCAACACCAAACGGGTCGCTCCTGTCGGGAGCGCCCTCGCATTACACCCTCGCGTAAGCCTATCGATGCCAGTCAACCGGCCCGGCGGTGAGCAGGTGGGCGCCGAGTGGGCGACCGAGCACCTTCTGCGCCTCGGAGGAGGCCTCGATCAGCTTCGGCAACTCGACGCCGGTGCCGACCCCCATCTCCTCGAGCATCGAGACCAGGTCCTCGGTGGAGATGTTCCCGGTGGAGCCCGGCGGCACCGGGCAGCCGCCCAGCTCGCCGAAGGAGCTCTCGAAGGAGTCGATCCCCGACTCCAGCGCCGCAAGCACGTTGGCGAGCCCCTGTCCGCGGGTGTTGTGGAAGTGCGCGGTGAGCTCAACCGTGGGCAGCCGCTCGGCGGCGAGCTCGAAGAACCCGCGCACCTGGCGGGGGTTGGCCATCCCGGTGGTGTCGCCGAAGGCGATCTCGGCGCAGCCGAAGCCGGAGAGTTGCTCGCCGATCTCGAGAACCCGCCCGGCCGGCACCTCGCCCTCGTACGGGCAACCGAAGCTGGTCGAGATCACCCCCTCGCAGCGGATCCCCGCCTCACCCGCGGCGGCGATCGTTCCCTCGAGATCGTCGAGCGACTCGGCGATCGAGCGGTTGACGTTCTTCCGATTGTGGGTCTCGGAGGCGGAGAGAAAGAAGTTGGCCTCCTGGAAGCGATCCCGGCGCTCGAGCGCCCGCTCGAGCCCCCTGAAGTTCGGGATCAGGACCGAGTAGGCGACTCCATCGCGGGGCCCGATCGCGGCCAGCACCTCGTCGCCGTCGGCGAGCTGCGGGATCACGTCGGGGCGCACGAAGGAGGTCACCTCGATCCGGTGCAAGCCGGCGTCGGCGAGCATCCCGATCAGCCGCACCTTCTCCTCGGTGGGAATCACCTCGGGCTCGTTCTGGAACCCGTCGCGAGGCCCGACCTCGCGAATCTTCACGCTCACGGGGAGGTCCATCGACCCAGCCTAGCCGGGGCCCTCCCTCAGCCACTCCGTCTCAACGGGCTTCGAAGTGACTGAATCCCGCCTCCAGTCTCTGCACGATCACCTTTCCGGATCCCAGGCTCTGGGCCTTGTCATGCAGCTGCCCAAGCGCTTTCTCGCTCGGCTCGCCGTAGACGCGGATCGTTGACAGCGTGATCAGGTCCGTGAACCGTCGAAAGGCGGGTCCACCCACGTCCAGGTGGTATTCGAGGGAGGCGGAATCGGCATGTATGTGTACGACGGTCATCTGGGTGCCGTCGTCGCTGAGGTAGACGTTGTAGGCGATGAGCTGGGGCTCGTTGGCATCGATGAACTCAACCAGCTCGGTGATGGCGCCCTTCAGCTCCTCGAGCGCTCCTTTACGCACCTCCGACGCATCGACGTAGATCAGCGGTCGAGGCATCTCAACCCATGATCCGCTTCAGCCGCCGGAGACGCCGATCTCGATCACCCGGCGCTCGTGGGTGCCGACGCCGATCGTTCGCTCGCCCTCCTTGACCTCGACGTCGAAGCGAAGCTTCCGCTCGTCCTCGACCTCACGGAGCTTCGCGTGGACACTGCAGGTCTGGCCCTCGGCCGCGGGGGCCACGTGCTTGACGCAGACCTCGAAGCCGACCGTCGCCTTGCCGTCGGGGAGATTCTCGAACGAGAGCACCGCCGCGGTGCGCTCCATCATCCCGATCATCCCCGGGGTGGAGAGGACGCTCGCCCCGATCGTGCCGCCGACGTCGGTGAGGAGCCGGTCCTCGACCGTGAACTCATCCGTTCGTTCGATTCCAACCTCCATCAGTCGGCGGCTACTTTCTGATGAAACGGGTGGCTCCTCGGCTCCGCCTGCGGAGCCCCCTCGCGTCTCCGGGGCCGCCTCATATCAACCCACCATCCCCATTCCTCCGGACACCCCGAGGATCTCGCCGGTGATATAGGAGGCGTCGTCGGAGGCAAGGAAGGCGACCGCGGCGGCGACCTCGTCGGGTGAGCCCATCCGCCGCAGCTGGGTCCCCGCCTTCATGTTCTCGACGATCTTCTCGCCGATCTCGCCGAACTCGAGCGCCTGCATCAGCAGCGGCGTCTCGATCGGGCCCGGCGCGATCCCGTTGGCGTTGATCCCGAAGCGGGCGCCTTCGCGCGCCATCACCTTGGTGAAGGCGATCACGCCGCCCTTGGCGGCGGAATAGACCGCAGAGCCCTTGGAGCCGATCCGGCCGGCCTCGGAGGCGATGTTGACCATCCGCCCGTAGCCGGCACGCTGCATCCCAGGGAGAGCGGCGTAGGTGCAGTTGAGGACCCCGTTGAGGTTGACCGCAATCACCTTCTGCCACTGCTCCGGGGTGGTCTGGGCGAAGAAGCCGAATTCGTCGGTACCCGCGTTGTTGACGAGGATGTCGAGCGTCCCGGTTCCCTCCAGCGCGGCCTGCGCGGAGGCTAGGTCGGTGACGTCGAGCTCGACCGCCTCCCCCGAGACCTCGCCGGCGACCTCTCGGGCCCCCTCGAGGTTCAGGTCGCCGATCGTGACCCGGGCACCCTCGGCCGCCAGGCGCCGCGCGATCGCCGCGCCGATCCCGCTGGCGCCGCCGGTGACCAGCGCTTTTCTGCCCTCGAGCCGCATCCGGGCCGGGAGCCTATTCGGCAGGGCTCCCTGTAGCTTGCTCGCCGGTGGCTGACCCGATCCCGATCATCGGCGGCACTGGCGCCCTCGGCTATGGCCTCGCCCTGCGCTGGGCGCGGGCTGGGCAGCCAACCGTGATCGGGTCACGCGAGGCCGGCCGTGCCGAGCGGGCGGCCGAGCGGGTCCGTGCCGAGGTGGAGGGTGCCGAGGTCGAGGGACTCGAGAACGGCAAGGCCGTCGCCCGCGGCCCGATCGCCTTCCTCACCGTTCCCTTTCGCGCCCAGTCGGAGACCCTGACCAACCTCAAGGAGGCGCTGACCACGGGTCAGATCCTGGTCGACTGCACGGTGCCGACCGCCGCCGCGGTCAGCGGCAGGGCGTCGAGGACGCTCGGCGTCTGGCAGGGCTCCGCGGCCGAACAGGCCGAGGAGATGGTCCCCGACGGGGTGATCGTGGTCTCGGCGCTTCACTCGGTGAGCGCGAAGAAGCTCGCCGAAGGAGGGGAGCTGGACGAGGACATCCTCGTCTGCGGCGATCGCCGGGCGGACAAGGCGCCGGTGGCGGTGCTGATCGAGCTGATCGACGGTCTCCGGGCCGTCAACGCCGGCGCCCTGGAGATGGCGCGGATCGTCGAGACGCTCACCCCCCTGCTGATCGCGATCAACAGCCGTTACAAATCGCACGCCGGGGTCAAGATCACAGATCTCCCCGACGGCGACCCCTGGAAGTGAGCAAGATCGAGCGCTGCGTGGTGCTCGCGGGGGGCACCGGCGGCGCCAAGCTCGCCGCCGGCTTGCAGGAGCTGCTTGGCGGGGGGCTCTCGGTGATCGCCAACACTGCCGACGACGTCGAGCTGCTCGGGGTCGATGTCTCCCCCGACCCGGACCTGATCACCTATTGGCTCGCTGCGGAGATCGATGAGGAGCGTGGCTGGGGAATAGAGGGGGACTCCTTCACCGTCTTCGAGCGGCTTGTCGCGCTTGGTGCCCCGGACTGGTTCAGCCTTTCCGACCGCGACCTTGCGACCTGCCTCTACCGGCGCAGCTTCGTCGCCGAGGGCGGGCGCCGCACCGACGCCCAGGCGCAGATCGCCCGCTCGCTCGGGGTGCGCGCCGCGATTCTGCCGATGTGCGAGCAGACCGTGGGCACCCGGGTGCGGACCGCCGAGGGCTGGCGAGGCCTGCAGGAGTTCCTGATCGTCGACCGCGCCCAGCCGCCAGTGGAGGGAATCGAGCTCGAGGGGATCGCCGAGGCCGAGCCCACACCCGAGGTCCTGGCGGCGATCTCCGAGGCCGAGGCGATCGTCATCGGACCTTCGAACCCGGTGATCTCGATCGGTCCGATCCTGGCCGTAACCGCGCTCCGCGAGGCGCTCGCGGCCGCCGCCGCCCCCTTGGTGGCGGTCAGCCCCTACGTGGCTGGAAAGGTCGTCAAGGGGCCCACCGACGCCTTCATGTCGGCGATCGGGC
This sequence comes from Solirubrobacterales bacterium, assembly GCA_050697055.1. GTDB lineage: Bacteria > Actinomycetota > Thermoleophilia > Solirubrobacterales > 70-9 > CAVVYV01. Next base: position 4,378 of record JBOGZE010000299.1, on the reverse strand, counting down.
GACCCTCGACCGCGGCCGGGGTCGCCTCCCTCTACGAGGGGCTGATCGAGGGGATGATCTGCGACGAGGCCGACCCTCAGCCGCCCCCGGAGGGAATCGAGACCCTCAGTTGCCCCACCCTGATGGAGGGCCCCGAGGGACGCCGGCGGCTGGCCGAACGTACCCTCGAATTCGCAGTGAATCTGCGCCCCGGCGATTGAAATGCCGTCATCATCGGCATGGGCGGCGCCCTGTCGCTAGCCTCAGGAGCAGGAAAAAAGCGTGAAAACCACCGCGATCATCCCCGTCAAGAGCCTCGACGCCGCCCTCCGGCGGCTCGAGGGGACCCTGGGGCCGGCCGAGCGCGAGCGCCTCGCCGAGGCTCTCTTCCTCGACCTCATCGCCAAGCTTCCCCGCAGCAGCTTCATCGATGACACCCTGGTCGTCACCGCCGATCCCTCCGTCAGCCGGCAGGCGCGCTGGCTTGGCAACGAGGTGCTGGAGCAGTCGGGCGACAACGGTCATCCGGAGGCGGCGATCGCGGGCGCCAGGGCGGCAACGGAGGCGGGCGCCGACCGCGTCGCGATGCTGGCGGCCGACTGCCCGCTGCTCGACGTCGAGGAGCTCGACAGGCATCTTGGGCGGACGCCGCAGGCGGCGCTGATCGTTCCCGACCGCCACGGCACCGGCACCAACGCCCTGGTGCTCTCACCGCCGGACGCGATCGAGCCCGCCTTCGGCCTGGAGAGCTGCTCCCGCCACATCAGCCGCGCCCGCGCCGCCGGGATCGGCTTCACTCTCGAGCGGATCGAGTCCCTGGCGATGGACCTCGACACGCCCGAGGACATGCGTGACCTGCGCGACCGGCTGCTCCTGGACCCCGATCCAGCCCCGCGGACCGCCAAGGTCCTCTGGGAGCTGGGCGCCCAGCCCGAGCCGGCGGTCGCCTAGCCACGCATTGGGGGCTCATGAGCTGCGGATCAGGCCGCTCGTCGGTCTGCCCGAGATAGGCGAGGGCGACGATCTCGGGCGCCTGATCGCCGAGGCGGCCGCGCCCGGCGGCGAGGAGATCGTGGTCCTCTCCCAGAAGGTCGTCTCCAAGGCCGAGGGGAGGCTGCGCCGCCTGGCGGAGGTCGAGCCGGACGCGCGGGCGCTGGAGCTCGCCGAAGAGCTGGGCAGGGACCCGGCACTGGTCGAGCTGATCCTGGAGGAGAGCAAGGCGCTGTTGCGAGCCGAACGGGGCGTTCTGATCACCGAAACGCGCCAGGGCTGGGTCTGCGCGAACGCAGGCATCGATGCCTCCAACCTGGAGCCGGGCTGGGTATCGCTGCTGCCGCTGGACGCGGATCGATCCGCTCGCGCGATCAGGCGTCAGATCGAGGCCGCCTCGGGAAGCCTGCCCGCGGTGGTGATCGCCGACAGCTTCGGCCGCGCCTGGAGGCTTGGGCAGGCGGATGTCGCGATCGGATGCGCGGGGATCGCGCCGCTGGCCGACTGGCGGGGGCGCAGGGACGCTCGTGGCAACGAACTCTCCGCCACCCTGATCGCAACTGCCGACGAGCTGGCGGCAGCCGCGGACCTGAGCCGCGAGAAGGACGCGGGGGTGCCCGGGGCGATCATCGCCGGTCTCGCCGGCCTGGTCAGCGAGGAGGACGGCCCGGGCGCGGCGGCGATCCGCCGACCGGCGTCCGAGGACCTCTTCCGCTGATGAATCGGGCTTGCTACCCGCAGGGATCAGGCAGCTGGAGATTTCAGAGTCGCACGCCCTCGGACGCCGCGGTCTCCGTCTCAGTCTCGGTTTCGCTCTTCGGCTTGTGCATCGGCGGCGCCGCGGCGCCCTCGACGCTGAACTCGGGCGGCTCATAGACCTTCCCGGGGGTGGCGCCCATCGCCAGCACCCTGGCGGCCTCGTCACCGGTGACCAGCTTCCGCTTCTCGCCCGGACCAACCCGGGCGAAGACGCCGGGCTCGAGCTCGTAATCCTCGCCGCCGACCTGGAGGGTGATCCGGCCGCTGAGCGCCGTGTAGACCTCCTCCTGGCCGTCGTGGGTCTGATCGTGGCTCGGGTAGCGCTCGAAGTTGGGCGGGAACTCCATCACGGAGAGCCCGAACGAGGTGACCCCGAGACCGGCGCGCACACGGCGAAAGCCCCCACCGAAGATCGCCTCGAAGTCCTCGATCCGCTTGACGATGACGTCTGCCATTCGTATTCCTCTCCCCGTCGCCTCAGCGGGCGGCCGTGTCGGCCACGCTGACCCTGAGAACGGCGGCTCCACGAACCCTACCGCCGCGTAGGTCATCCAGCGCGTGATTTGCGTCCGCTAGGGCGTAGGGCTGGACCTCCGTGCGTACCGGCACCTCGGGGGCGAGGGCGAGGAACTCTTCGCCGTCGCGCCGGGTCAGGTTTGCGACCGAGCGCAGGGTCCGCTCACCCCAGAGGATCTCGTAGGGGAACGAGGGGATATCGCTCATGTGGATCCCGGCGCAGACCACGGTTCCACCCCGGGCAACGGCCCGCAGCGCCTCGGGGACCAGCTCCCCCGCGGGCGCGAAGATGATTGCCGCGTCGAGCTCTCGGGCCTCGGGGTCGCCGACCGCGCCCGCCCAGTGGGCACCCAGCTTGCGAGCGAAGGCCTGAGTTTGCTCGTCGCCGGGGCGGGTGAGAGCGAACACCTGCCGCCCCTGGTGGACCGCCACCTGGCAGATGATGTGGGCGGAGGCGCCGAAGCCATAGAGGCCGAGGCGCTCGCCCTCACCCGCCAGCCGCAGCGAGCGGTAGCCGATCAGCCCCGCGCAGAGCAGGGGCGCCGCCTGCAGCTCCGGGTAGCCCTCCGGGAGCGGGAAGCAGTAGCGCTCGTCGGCGACCATCCGCTCGGCGTAGCCGCCGTCGAGCTGGTAGCCCGTGAACCTGGCCCGCGCACAGAGGTTCTCCCGGCCCGAGCGGCAGTAGGCGCAATCGCCGTCCGTCCAGCCCAGCCAGGGCACCCCGACGCGATCGCCGGCGGCGAAGCGCTCGGCGCCCGGGCCCGCTTCCTCCACCGTCCCCACCACCTGGTGGCCGGGGATCAGCGGCAGCTTCGGCTCCGGCAGCTCGCCGTCGACCACGTGCAGGTCGGTGCGGCAGACCCCGCAGACGGCGACCCTGATCGCGACCTGGCCCTCGGCGGGCACGGGGTCCTCGACCTCCGCCTCGCGCAGTGGCTCCCCGGGCCGCTCGAGCACCATCGCCTTCATCCCGTTCATTCTCACGCCTGAGCGATGACCGGGCGCTGAACGACGTCGCCCTGCTTGCGGGCGTGCCGATGATCGCCGGGATCGTAGCCTTCTTCGCGGTCGCGCTCGTCACGATCGTCGCCCTCAGCATCTTGATCGCACCGGGAGTCGGAGCGGAGGGCGCCAGCGGTGTAACCGATCGCATCCGCGGCGCCGTCACCGGCGCTGCCGCGGGCGCGCAAGGAAGGAAACCTCAGTAAGACTCGACGATCTCGTAGAGAGTCGTCCGCTGGGCCGGCTGGCGGCCGGCCCGGCGGGCGGCCTCGATCAGCTGCTCGGGCTCCAAGCGCGTCCCGTGCTGGGACCCCGCCATCCGGGAGATATTCTCCTCCATCAGGGTGCCGCCGAGGTCGTTGACGCCCCAGCGAAGGCTCTCGGTCGCGGCGTCCAGGCCCATCTTCACCCAGCTCGCCTGCAGGTTGGGAATCGTCCGCCCCAGCGCCAGCCGAAATGCGGCGGTGTGCTTGAGGTTGTCGCCCCGGGAGATCTCCTCGACCCCGTGGGTGCGCCCGAGCAGGGTGTTGTAGGGGATGAAGCTGAGCGGCACGAACTCGGTGATCCCGCCTGTGCGCTGCTGAAGCTCGCGCACCACCCGCATGTGCCGGGCCAGCTCACGCGGCTCCTCGATGTGGCCGAACATCACGGTCGAGGTCGAGCGCAGGCCGGAGCGATGCGAGGCCTCGATGATCTCGACCCAGCGGGCCACCGGAAGCTTGTTGGGGGAGATCCGCTGGCGGACGCCATCGTCGAGGACCTCGGCGGCGGTCCCGGGGGTCGAGCCGAGCCCGCATTCGATCAGGTACTCGAAGACCGACTCGGGCGAGCGGCCCGAGCGCTCGCACATGTAGTGGACCTCCATCGGCGAGTAGGCGTGGAGGTGGATCTGCGGCGCCGCCTCCTTCGCCAGCCGCAGCCAGCGTCCGTAGTCCTTGAGCGTGTAGTCGGGATGGATCCCGCCCTGCATGCAGATCTCGGTGGCGCCGAAGTCGACCGCCTCCTGGACCCGGGCGGCGAAGTCGTCCTCATGGACGTGGTAGGCGTCCGGCGAGCGCTTCCCCTGTCCGAACCCGCAGAACGCGCAGCCGACCACGCAGACGTTGGTGAAGTTGATGTTGCGGTTGACGAC
>JBOGZE010000298.1:0-1781 GCA_050697055.1 Solirubrobacterales bacterium | reverse complement strand
GGCTTGTGGTTAGTGCCATCTCATCCACGGGGGACTCGCACCCCCGAGCGCCTGGCCATGCCGGGCGTACCAAGCGAGGAGCCCCCTTTCGGGGGCTCCTCTTCTCGTCTTCGGTGATCCTTTCGCTCACCTTGACGGGAGTAGCGGGGGCGGGATTCGAACCCGCGACCTTCGGGTTATGAGCCCGACGAGCTACCAGACTGCTCCACCCCGCGTCGGTGACGACATTTTATCGCGCCTTCCGGGGTTGAGGGGAAGAGATTGACCGCCGCAATCATCCAGGTAGCGGATGGAGCGAATTGCGCATCCCGCAGTAGCATGCGGCGCCGTGGGCGAGGGCGATCAGACAGCCGACGAGACGATGCGAGTCGGCGTGATCGACATCGGCAGCAACTCAACCCGGATGCTGATCGGCGACGTCGTAGACGGCCGGGTGGACGAGGTCGAGCGCCGCACCACCGTCACCAACCTCGGCCGCGGCGTCGACCACGCCAACTGCCTCTCCTCGGATGCGATCGAGGACGTCTGCACCGCGGTCGCCGACTATCGAGCCCGCTACCAAGAGCTGGGCGCCGAGCGGGTGATGGCGATCGCGACCAGCGCGGTGCGCGACGCCAGCAACGGCGACGCGTTCATCGCCGAGCTCCGTGAGCGCTTTGACCTCCACGCCCAGCTCCTGACCGGCAAGGAGGAGGCCCACCTCACCTACCTGGGGGCGACTGCCCAGCGCGCCGGCGAGGGAAGCACCCTGGTCTTCGACATCGGGGGCGGCTCCACCGAGCTGATCGTCGGCACCGGCAAGGAGGTCGACTTCCACGCCTCGCTGCAGGCCGGCACCGTGCGCCATTCCGAGCGCCACCTGATCTCGGACCCCCCCGATACCCATCAGCTCGAGGACCTCGCCGCGGATGTCCGCAACCTGGTCGAGGAGGCGGTCGCCGCCGGCGCGTGGGGGCACGCCGCCCACTCGATCGCCGTCGCCGGCACGCCCACCTCGCTCGCCGCGATCGACCAGGAGCTCGACCCCTACGACTCCAGCCGCGTCCATGGCTACCGGCTGGGAATGCGGGCGGTCCAGCGGATGCTCTCTCGGCTCGCCTCGATGCCGCTCGCCGAGCGGCTCCGGGTGCCCGGGCTCCACCCCGGCCGCGCCCCGACGATCGTCGCCGGCACCGTCATCCTCGCGCAGGTGATGCGCGCCTTCGGGGTCAGCGAGGTCGAGGTCTCCGAAAGGGACATCCTCCACGGCTCGGCGCTCGCCGCTGCAATGGCACCCGCCTGACTCAACGGTTGGCAATAACTTCACCCAATTTGCGCGATCCCCCAAGTTTTGGGTATTGCCATTTACATCATTTTGTGCAGATACTTTCTTGGTCGGGAGAGTGTGTGCTGGGCCGGACGCCTGGCGTCTCCCTCCCGGCTCATAGGTTCCAGGCGTTTGCCGTAACAGGCGCCTCCCGTCGCCTGGAATCGCAACATACCCCCCAAGTACGGCCCCTGAGACGTACCCCTGCCCGTCCTGACGGGGCCGATTTCAAAGACCGGCCGCCATGGAAGGCGGTCGGTCTGCGTCTGGGGTCGGTTGCCGGCGGACCAGTCGCCGGCGGCGACACCTACGCCGGCACCGGGGTCGCCGGCGCCGGAACCTGCACGGCCAGCCGGTTGAAGGCGAGGCGGGCGAGCACCCCCGCGGCGATCGCCGCCACCCCCGCCATCACCAGGGCGGCCCGCGGGTCGATCGCCTCGGCGAGCCAGCCCGCGAGCGGGCCGCCGATCGGGGT
>JBOGZE010000297.1:0-4452 GCA_050697055.1 Solirubrobacterales bacterium | reverse complement strand
AGACCGAGATCAACGAGCGCGGCCCCGAGGTCAGCTCCGAGGAGCTCGAGCGCTTCCTCGAGAAACTTCTCTACCTGGCGCGCGGCGCCCGGGTCTGCGTGATCGCGGGGAGCCAGCCGCCCTCGGTGCCCGGCTCCTTCGCCGCACGCATGGTCACCGAGCTGAAGGAGCTGGGGGTGGAGACGATCCTCGACATCGAGGGCGAGCCGCTGGTCGCTGGGCTTCGCGCCGGCCCGGGCGCCGTCACCCCGAACGTGAGCGAGGCGGAGGGTGCGGTCGGGCATGAGTTCGGTGACCGCGAGGACCTGGTCACTGGCCTCCGGGGCCTGATCGAGCTCGGCGCCGGCGAGGCGGTGATCACCCGCAGCAACGGCTGCGTCGCCTCCCTCCTCGACGGGGATGATCGCCGCGCCTATGAGGTGATCGCCCCCGACCTCGAGCCCGTTGCCGCGGTCGGTTCCGGCGATGCCTTCCTTGCCGGGTTCGTCGCCTGCCGCTTCGACGGCGCCAAGCCGCGCGACTGCCTCCGCTTCGCGGTCGCCTGCGGCGCCGAGTCGACCCAGCATTTCGGCGCCGGGAGCGTCGACCCCGACGAGGTCAACCGCCTCCTCGACCGGGTCGAGATCAACTCCCTCGACATTCCCGCCGCCGTTCGCTGAGAATGAAAGCGGGGGTCAGCCTGTAGGGCGAGGCTCACGGCGTGCTCCCGTCCCGGCGCAGTCGGTAGAAGCGTTCGTTGAACTTGAACAGCCGCGCGAGGGCGTCGGGCTGGGTGTCCGCTGTCTCGGCGTCGGTCAGCTCCCAACCGGGGAAGGCACGCTCCACGTCGGCGCGGCTCGCGCCACGGGGCAAGGGACCTCTCCGTCGCGGGGCGAAGCAGTCGAGCAGCAGCGTGGCATCGGGCGCCGCGATCGCGCTCACCTCCCGGCCCATCGCCTCGCGCTGGGCGTCCGTGAGGCCGTGGAAGGTCCCGGTGTCCACCACCAGGCGGAAGCCAGCGCCCACCTCCGCATCCCTGAGCGCCGTAACGTCGCCGTGTACGAGACGCATCTCGACACCCTCCTCATCGACACGCTCGCGGGCGCGGCGCAGAGCCTTCTCCACGATGTCGATGCCGGTCACCTCCCAGCCCCGCTTCGCGAGCCGTACGCCCCAGACCGCACTGCCGCAGCCGAGGTCGAGCGCCCGCCCGTAGGGCGGCTCGCGGCCGTCCTCCTCGCGCGCTACCAACTCAAGGAGCTTCCCGGCGAAGGGCGGATGCTCCGCGAGGTCTTCCCAGGGATGAAACCCGATTTTGTAGGCGAGCTCGTAGTTCATGGCTTCCTCCTCGAGGTCCTCTCGTTGCGCTGGCAAGACGCTACGAGCGGCCGGCGCCGCTGACAATCGGGAGTTCTCCCCATGCCGTGAGACCTTGCTCCATCGCGAACAGAGTCGCCGCCGCGCGCGTCGACACGCCGATCTTTCCGTAGGCGTTCTGGACGTGGCGGTCGGCGGTCTTGACCGAGATGCCCAGCGTGTGGGCGACCTGCTTGGTTTGCAACCCGCGCGCGAGCAGGGCGACGACCTCGACCTCGCGCTCAGTCAGCCCCGCCGGGCGCTCGATCCGCGGCGCCGGGTGCCCGGCCGCCTCGAGCACCCCGCCGACGGCGTCGGCGTCGAGCCGCCCGGCCTGCGCCTCTTCGCCGAGGGTCTCGGCGGCTCGCTCGGGCGGGAGAGCCTCGCGATGAGGGCGCGGCTCGGTCATCGCATGGTAGGCGTCGGCAGCGGCCAGCACCCGCGCGGGCGGCGTGAGCGCACTGGCAACCACTCCGCGGTGGTAGCCCGTACCGTCGAGTCGCTCGTGGTGGGAGGTTGCGACCGGGGCGAGCGCAGCCAGAAACGGCGAGCGACTCAGGACGCGCTCGGAGTGGTAGGGGTGAAGCCGCACTCGCTCCCACTCGCCGGCCGTGAGCGGCCCCTGCTTCTGCCAGATCGGAACCGGAACCGCAACCCGCCCCACATCGTGGACGAGTGCCGCACGGCGCACTGTCGTCACCTTGCCCGCGTCGAACCGACAGCGCTGCGCCGCGCCGCTCGCGAGCTCCGCCACTCCGGCGGAGTGCCCGGCCAGGTATGGAGAGACGAGGTCGGCAAAGTCGCCGATCGCCGAGAGCGCGCGGTCGATCCCCGCGCCCTCGAGTGTCAACCGGGGGGCCGGCTCGCAGGCGAGCGTCTGGTCCCACACCGATGCGTCATCGTCGATGGCCAGGATCTCGTCTGCCTCGTCCACGAAGCGAGCGGCGAGCGCCGGATCGAGGGCCGCGCCAGCTCGCTCGCCGACGACCCGGGCCGCGAGCTCCGCCCCGCCCAGTGCCCGCTGGACGTCGATGTCTCGGGCCACATGGGCGATCCGCATCGCCAGCGGGATCTCATCGCCCTTGGCACCGGGCGCACCCTTCCCGTCCCAGCGCTCGTCGACGTACGCGAACAGCGCCCCGATTGATTCGGGCAGACCGAGCCTGTCGATGAGCATGCGCGCCACCTCGCGGCAGGCGGCGTCGACACGCGGCATCACGCGCGCGGCCTTGGGAACCTTCCGGGCGATCTCGACGGCGCGCACTGGCGGCGTGGCTCCGGGGGCCACCGAGCGCGCGATCGCTCCCATCATCTGTCGCCGCTCCCCAAACCACACTGGCATCAGGTGGTTCCTCACGGCGGCCGCCGTGTCGCCGAGGATCTCCGCCCTCACGTGGATGTCGGCCGTGCAGCCCACCTGTTGCAGCAGGCAGGCGTAGTAGGTCTGAGAGGCCGTGTCCCGGTCGACGCTGATGCGCTCGGCCAATCGCGCAGCGACCAATGTGCTGCGCAACCCGTGCTCGAAATCGAACCCGATGCTGAGGTCGGTTGCTAATGACAGCGCGGCGATCACCTCCGCCGCACAGATCCGCTGATCACCCGGTGACGCTTCCCCCGGCACACTCGCGACAGTACCCGAGCCCGCGGTGCTCGCCGACCACAGGTAGGTGGCAAAGCAAGCAACCGTGAGTGTTGGCGAGTTCTTTCGCATATGCCGAAAGAACTCGCCAAAGTCGGCGTTCCCGCGAGGTGCGGGATCGGCGCTGTTATCCTCGGTGAGGCGTTGGTTCGAGGTGCAGACAACGCCGCAAACAGCGGTTTCTTGCAGTTTTCGCCCCGGCCCGCCGGGGCTTTTTCGTCCGCGAACGATCGTAGGGTGAGCTAATGGAAGTCGAGATCGGAAGAGGGAAGAAGGGTCGTAGGGCCTACGGCTTCGACGACATTGCGATCGTGCCCTCGCGGCGGACCCGGGACCCCGACGACATCGACATCCGCTGGACGCTCGGGCCCTACCAGTTCGAGCTCCCCCTCTTGGGCTCGGCGATGGACGGCGTGGTCAGCCCCGAGACCGCCGGGATCATCGGCAAGCTCGGCGGCCTCGCCGTCCTCAACCTCGAGGGCATCTGGTCCCGCTATGAGGACCCGGACGAGAAGCTCGAGGAGATCGCCTCACTGCCGCCCGAGCTCGCGACCCAGAAGATGCAGGCAATCTACAGCGAGCCGGTGAAGCCGGAGCTGATCGCCCAGCGGGTCGAGGAGATCAAGGCGCACGGGGTGGTCGCCTGCGGCTCGCTCACCCCGCAGAAGGTTGCCCGCTGGCACGAGGTGGCGCTCGAGGCCGGGCTCGACATCATGGTGATCCAGGGCACCGTGATCTCGGCTGAGCACGTCTCGACCAAGACCGAGCCGCTCAACCTGAAGGAGTTCATCGCCGAGCTGCCGATCCCATGCGTGGTCGGAGGCTGTGCCTCCTACAACACCGGCCTCCACCTGATGCGCACCGGCGCCGTCGGGGTCCTGGTCGGGGTCGGGCCCGGCGCCGCCTGCACCACCCGCGGCGTGCTCGGCATCGGCGTCCCCCAGGCGACCGCGATCGCCGACGTCGCGGCGGCGCGGGGCCAGCACATGATGGAGACCGGCAACTACTGCAACGTGATCGCAGATGGCGGCATGCGCACCGGCGGCGACGTCTCGAAGGCGATCGCCTGCGGCGCCGACGCGGTCATGGTCGGCTCACCGCTCGCCCGCGCCAAGGAGGCGCCCGGCCGCGGCTACCACTGGGGGATGGCGACCTTCCACCCCTCGCTTCCGCGTGGCGCCCGGGTTGCCACTCGCCAGGACGGGACGATCGAGCAGATCCTGCTTGGGCCCGCCCAGGAGAACGACGGCACCTTCAACCTGATGGGCGCCCTCCGCACCTCGATGGCGACCTGCGGCTACGCCGACATCCCCGAGTTCCACCGGGCCGAGGTGATGGTCGCCCCGGCGCTGATGTCGGAGGGCAAGCAGCTCCAGCGCGAGCAGTCGGTTGGCATGGGCTCGAATGGCCGCGCAACAGTCTCCACCGGGGTCGCCGTTTCGGATGACTGACGCTCGGGCCGCGGCGACCGCCACCCC
>JBOGZE010000296.1:0-6623 GCA_050697055.1 Solirubrobacterales bacterium | reverse complement strand
CCTCGGTCCGCGGCCGGTAGGGCGGGTGCACCTCGAGCATCAGCGGCGCCCGGTGCTCGGCGAGCATCGGCCTGACGCGATCCCAGGGCAGGTTGCCGCGCCCCGGCGGCAGGTGCAGGTCGAGCCTGAGCGGGTCGATCTCTGGCGCCTCGTCGTGACCGCGGCGGGCGCCGAGATTGTCGTGCAAGTGGAAGAGCACCGTCCGGTCGAGCGCCGGCTCGATCAGCCCGATCGGGTCGCTGCCGTGGAGCCCGGCGACCACGTTGGCGTGGCCGAGGTCGAGGCAGAGGCCGACGGATGGGGAGCTGATCCGCTTCGCCATCGTCCGCAGCAGCAGCGGCTTGAACGAGAGCGCCTCCGGTCCCGGGAATACCGGAGCGAGGTTCTCGAGCGCGATGATGATCCCGAGGCGCTCGGCCCGGCCGGCGAGCCGAGCGAGGGAGCGGGTCTCGGCCAGCAGCTTGTCCTCGCTCGCCGGCTCATCGGGGTGGTTGGCGGCGTGGTAGACGACCCGGGTGGCGCCCGTTTCGGCCGCGTAGCCGAGCAGCCCCTCGACCACCCGGTCGCCCTCGGAGGTGCCGGCCCGCACCTCACCGGGGCCGTGCAGGATCGGGCGCAGCCCCGAGGTCGCGAGGACCTCGCTGAGCCCGCTCGCGTGACGCGAGGCGAGGCGCGGGTTGGTCAGCACCGAGGGCGGGGGAGAGGGAACCTGGACCCAGCCGAAGCCGGCCGCCTCGATCTCCTTCAAGATCGGCGCCGCCGGCCACCATTCGTAGGGAACGTTGAGGCCAAGGCGGTCTTCGAGCTTTGCGCCCTCCACGCCTCGAAGGTACGACGCGGGTTGCCGAATTCAGTGAAAAGGGTGTGAATCCGTGCGTCAGGCCCTCCCTGGCGCCGGGTCCCGCTAGGCATGGGTGGGCTCCGCCCGCCCTGCGCCTCGCTCCTCGGACCTGGAGGGCATTAACTGCGAAAGGGCACCGGCGGCGAGGACGAAGGCAACCGACGCCCAGAGGCAGGCGACCAGCCCCTCCCACTGGTAGAGCAAGCCGGACAGAACCGTGCCCGCCAGGCGCCCCCCAGCGTTGGCCATGTAGTAGAAGCCGACGTTCATCGCCACCTTGTCGTTGTCGGCGTAGGAGAGGATCAGGTAGGAGTGGACCGCGGAGTTCATCGCGAAGATCACTCCGAAGGCGATCAGCCCAGCGACGATCACCGCCGTGGGGTCGAAGTCGGCGGTGAGAGCGACGGCGATCCCCGCCGGGAATGCCGCGAGGACGAAGGCGAGCCAGGTCGCCGTTCTGCCGTCGGGCTCGCCGCCTTCGTCGGCTCGACGCCGGACGAAGCGGGGCGCCGAGGCCTGGACGATCCCATAGCCGATCACCCAGATCGCCAGGAAGGTCCCCACCTCCCAGAAGCTCCAGTCCAACACCGTGCGGAGGTACACGGGAAGGCCGACGACGAACCAGACGTCGCGGGAGGCGAAGAGGAACACGCGGGCGCCGGCGAGAACGTTGACCGCGCGGTTGTTGGAGAACATGTGCTTGAACTTGGCCTTGGCGTCCGGGCGGCCCAGGTGCTGGCCCCACATCAGCACCGAGGTCGTCAGCAGGGCGGTCGCCACCATTCCGGCGAGGATCAGGAGGGCAGTCTGGAAGCTGGTAACCGTGAGCAGGAGGCCGCCGAGGAAGAAACCGACGCCCTTGAGGGCGTTCTTCGATCCCGTCAGGATCGCGACCCACTTGTAGAGCGTGCCCTCCTGGCCCTCGGGGACGATCAGCTTGACCGCGCTCTTCGAGCTCATCTTGGTCAGGTCCTTGGCGATCCCCGAGAGCGCCTGGGCGGCCATCACGTAGGGAATCACCAGCCAGGCAGCCGGGGCGAAGGCGAGCGAGCTGAGCGCGCAGACCTGGATCCCGAGGCCCATGAACAGAGTCGCCTTCAGGCCCAGCCGGGCGGCGAGCCAGCCGCCGACCAGGTTGGTGACGATCCCGAAGAACTCGTAGAAGAGGAACAGCGAGGCGACCTCGAACGGCGAGTAGCCGAGGTCGTAGAAGTAGAAGAGGACGAGCAGCCGGATCGCCCCGTCGGCGAGGGTGTCGGTCCAGTAGGCGCCGGTGACGAGGACGTAGTTGCGCAGGTCGCCCGAGCGCCCCGACGCGCTCGCCTCGGTGCCGGCGACGCCGCTCCCGCTCATTCCGGGACCGGCTCGGGGATCGCCTCGGACCCAGGCCCGACCGGGAGCGTCAGCGCAACCTTGCGGGCGAGCTCGGCGAGGCGGTTGGCGTAACCCCACTCGTTGTCGTACCAGGCCAGCACCTTCACCTGGGTCTCGTCGACGACCATCGTCGAGGGGGCGTCGACGATCCCCGACCGCGGGTCGTCCTTGTAGTCGATCGAGACCAGGGGGCGCTCCTCGTAGCCGAGGATCCCCGCCAGCGACCCCTCGGCGGCGTCGGCGAAGAGGCCGTTGACCTCCCCGACAGTGGCCGGGCGAGCGACCTCGAAGGCGCAGTCGGTGAGCGAGGCGTTCAGCATCGGTACCCGCACGGCCAGCCCGTTCAGCTTCCCCTCCAGCTCGGGGAAGATCAGCCCGATAGCGGTTGCCGACCCGGTGGTGGTGGGAATCAGCGAGAGGCCGGCGGCGCGCGCCCGGCGCAGGTCCTTGTGCGGGGCATCCACCAGCGTCTGGGTGTTGGTGATGTCGTGGAGGGTGGTCATCGTCCCGTGGCGAATCCCGATCCCCTCGTGGATCACCTTGACCACCGGTGCCAAGCAGTTGGTCGTGCAGGAGGCGGCGGTGAGCAGGTGGTGCCGCTCGGGCTCATAGAGGTGGTCATTCACCCCGACCACGATGTTGAGGGCGCCCTCGTCCTTGATCGGCGCCGACACGATCACCTTGCGAGCTCCCTGCTGGAAGTAGGGGTCGATCAGCTCAGGCGTCCGGAACCGGCCCGAGCAGCCGAGCACGATCTCGACCCCGAGCTCGCCCCACGGCACCGCTCCCGGCGCCGCCTCGCTGCTGTAGCTGATCCTGCGCCCGTCGATTGTCAGCCGGTCGCCCTCGCCGTCGACCTCACGATCCCAGCGGCCATGGACCGAGTCGAAGGTGAGCAGGTGGGCCGAGGTCTCCGCGTCCCCCTTGAGCTCGTTGATGTGCACGAACTCGAGCTCCGGCCAATCCCAGGCGGCGCGCAGCGCCATCCGCCCCATTCGGCCGAAGCCGTTGATGCCGACGCGGACGCTCACCAGATGCTGGATTCCATCAAGTCGCGGCTGGCTCAGGTGAAAGCTCGGCAACCAGGGCGACGACCCTGCCGGCGATCTGGTTGCGGATCTCGCGAACGACCTCGAGAGGCTGGCCGGCCGGGTTGTCGATCACCCAGTCCTCATAGTGCTTGCCGGGATAGAGGGGACACGCGTCCCCGCAGCCCATCGTTATCACCACATCCGCCGCGCGCACGACCTCGTCGCTGAGCGGCTTCGGGAAGCTGCCCTGCAAATCGAGGCCGAGCTCGGCCATTGCCTCGGCGACCACGGGATGGATCTGATCGCCGGGAAGAGAGCCGGCCGAGCGCACCGAAATCCGCCCCTGCGAGAGGTGCTCGGTGAGAGCCGCGGCCATCTGTGACCGGCCCGCGTTCCGAACGCAGACGTAGAGAACCTCGGGCTGCGTCTTCGGAATCTGCTCCTCGACCTGGGCGAGGGCCTCGAGCCGCTCGCGGGCGAAGCTCGGCGCCCTCAGCGGCAGAAAGCTGAGGCCGCCGCCCTCCTGACCGAGCGCCTGCTCGGATTCGTGCAGGAACCGCTCGATCGTCTCTCGGGGCCAGATCCCCTGGAACTGGTCGACCATCTCGTCGATCGCCTGCTCTCGGCGATGATCGGCTATCGACTCGTAGTCCTCACTCATGATCGCCTCCTGGGCCGCTCGAAAGATGAGACTATCCATTGACAAGGCTCGATTCAATAGATAGCCTCAAATAGATGGCTGTCGATCTGCAGCTCGCCCCGAAGCAAAAGCGCCCCGTCGGCGAGCCCTGCTGCGAGCCCGTGGTCTATCCCGACATCGAGCGGGAGGCGGCCGAGCGGATGGGCGCGATCGCCAAGGCTCTCGGCGACCCGATCAGGATGCAGCTGGTCGACGTTCTCCGCAAGCACGCTGGCAAGGTCTGCGTCTGCGAGCTGGTGCCGCTCTTCGACCTCTCCCAGCCGACGGTCTCGCACCATCTCAAGGTCCTGCGCGAGGCCGGCATCGTCGGGTCAGAGCGCCGCGGGCTGTGGGCCTACTACTACGTCAACCCCGAGGCACTGGTGGAGCTGAGCGCATGGCTGAGCTGAAGACGGACGATCACGACGAGGTCCGGGAGGCGGTGCGCGAGCGCTACGCCGAGGCGGCGGAGGTCGCCAAGGCAGGTGCGGAAGCAAGCTGCTGTTCCACCGAGGGCGCGTCGTGTGGATGCGGTTCGAGCATCGCGCGCGACGGGGCCGCGGAGGCCTTCGGCTCGCAGCTGTACTCGATCGAAGAGCAGGGCACCCTCCCCGATGCCGCCAAGCTCGCCTCGCTGGGTTGTGGCAACCCGACCGCCGTCGCCGAGCTGAACGAGGGGGAGACGGTGCTCGACCTCGGCTCCGGCGGCGGTATCGACGTCCTGCTGTCGGCCGGGCGGGTGGGGGCGACCGGTAAGGCGTACGGGCTCGACATGACCGACGAGATGCTCGAGCTCGCCCGGGCCAACCAGCGCCAGGCCGGGGTTGAGAATGTCGAGTTCCTCAAGGGCACGATCGAGCAGGTTCCCCTGCCGGACGACACGGTCGACGTGATCATCTCCAACTGCGTCATCAACCTCTCCGCGGACAAGGAGAAGGTCTTCCGCGAGGCCGCGCGGGTACTGCGGCCCGGTGGGCGGTTCGCGGTCACCGACATCGTCTCGGACCCCGAGATGGATGAGGCGACCCGCCGCGACCTGGACAGCTGGGCCTCCTGCATCGGCGGTGCCCTCACCGAGGACGAGTTCCGGGCCGGACTCGAGGGCGCCGGACTCGAGCGGGTGGAGATCCGGGAGACACACCGCGTGCACGAGCACGCCGGCTCGGCGATCGTGCGGGCGCAGAAGCCGGTGGCATGAGTGCCTCCCCCGTCCTGGCGATCGTCGGCCCACCCCTGGAGACGAGCTGAGGTGGAGCGCCCGTTGCCGATGGCCTGCTCGCTCTCGGCCGGGGACCAGGCCGAGCGGCAGCGCGAGCTCGCCTCGCTCTCGAGCGGCGTGCTCGGCGCCGAGACAACCGCCGAAGGCGGGTCGCTGATCCGGCTACGGCCCGACGGCGACACCGAGGCGCGGCTCGAGCAAATATTGGCCGCGGAGCGCGAATGCTGCCCCTTCCTCGACCTCTCGCTGGGCGAGGATGGCTCGGGCCTGACCCTGCGGATCGAGGGTCCGACCGGGGCCGAGCCGGTGATCGCCGAGATAGTTGACGCATTGACCGGCGCCTAGCGCGGCCCGGTCATTCCCTGAGCCGGGCTTATCCGCCCGCTCTGCAAACATCCGCCCCTAGTGCTCTGCGGAGCGATCGATATCGGCTCCAACACCACTCGACTCTTGGTTGCCGAGCCACAGGAGGGCCAGCTCCGCAAGGTGATGGAGCAACGCGCCTATACCCGGATCGGCAAGGGCGCGAGCAAGAACGGCTCGATAACCGCCGAGAAGGTCGCCGAGGTGGTCGAGGCGGTTACCACCCAGGTCCGCCTCGCGGAGGAGATGGGCGCCGAGGTGGTCAAGGCGGTGGCGACCGCGGCGATTCGCGAGGCGAAGAACCGCGACAAGGTGGTCCGGGAGATCGAGGAGGCCGCCGGGGTCCAGGTCGACGTCCTCAGCGAGGAGGAGGAGGGCCGGCTTGCCTTCATCGGCGCCACCAAGTCGCTGGGCCACCCGGTCGAGGGCACGGTGGCGGTGGTCGACGTCGGCGGCGGCTCATCCGAGGTGATCTTCGGGACCGTCGCCGCGGGCGTCTCCGAGGTCCACTCGTTCAAGATCGGCTCCGGTCTGCTCACCGAGGACCACCTGGAGAGCGACCCGCCCTCCGCCGCCGAGATCCGACACCTGCGCGACCACATCTCCGACTTCTTCGAGGATGTCGACTTCGAGCGCCCCGACCAGGCTGTCGCCGTCGGCGGCAGCGCCACCTCGCTGCGAACGCTGGTTGGCGCGGTGCTCGAGTATGAGACGCTCGAGCGCGCGATCAGGGTCCTCTCCAGCGACGAGATCTCGGAGGTGGCGAAGCGCTTCGAGCTCGACTCGCGCCGGGTGAAGCTGCTGCCCGCCGGGGTGCTGCTGTTGGAGAAGTTCTCGCAGCTCCTCGGCCGGCCCCTGCAGATCGGCAAGGGCGGCCTCCGCGAGGGCATCATCCTCACCCTGCTCAACGGCAAGGCGAACGGCTCGCCCTCCAGGGCCCTCGCGGCCTAGCGTCTAGCTCCTGGTCCGGTAGAGCCGTGTTGTGAGCGGGGCGAAGACCGCGGTCAGCGCCGCGGCGGTCGCCAGGGAGATGCCGATGTCTCCAGCCTCGGCACCCCCCTGCATCAGCCCACGCGACGCGGTGGCGAGGATCGAGATCGGGTTGACGTTGACGAA
>JBOGZE010000295.1:0-7129 GCA_050697055.1 Solirubrobacterales bacterium | reverse complement strand
GCCGCCGTCGGCCGGCGCCGACCGGGACACCATCCGACACAGCAAGCTCGACCTGTTCAAGGCGATCCCGGACGCCGACCCGAATCGCTACGTCCGCGGCCAGTACGACGGCTACCTGGACGTGGAGGGGGTGGCGCCCAACTCGACCACCGAGACCTTCGTCGCGCTTCGCCTCGAGGTCCAGAACTGGCGCTGGGCGGGTGTTCCCTTCTTCATTCGCGCCGGCAAGGCGTTGGCCGAGCGAGTCACGGAGGTGAGGGTGATCCTCCAGAACCCGCCGCCGATCGGGATCGGCGGCCGACCCACCCCCGAAACCGACGAGCTCATCACGAGGATCGACCCCGACCCGGGAGCCTCGGTGCTGCTGGAGGCGAAAGCCCCCGGCGAGGAGGCGCTGCGCCGCGTCCACCTCGACCTGCTCTTCCAGCAGCAGTTCGGGGGCCAGCCCGGCCCGTACGAGCGGCTGCTCAGCGACGCCCTCGCCGGGCAGCAGCAGCGCTTCGCCCGCGAGGACGAGGTCGTGGAGACCTGGCGGATCGTGCAGCCACTGCTCGACAGGCCCTGCGAGCTGGAGACCTATCGACGGGGAAGTTGGGGCCCCGAAGGAGCCTCCAACCTGCTGCACGGCTACGGGGGCTGGCGCCGACCCTGGCTGCCCGAGGCCCCGCTGGAGACGGTCGGAGCCGGGTAGAGTGCCGGGCGGTGTCCGCCGCCACCCTGCAGACCAGCGCCGGGCCGATCTCGGTCGAGCTCTTCGACGAGGACGCGCCGAAGACGGTCGAGAACTTCCGCAAGCTCGCCGGTGACGGCTTCTACGACGGGCTGATCTTCCACCGGGTGATCCCCGACTTCATGATCCAGGGCGGCTGCCCCGAGGGCACCGGCACCGGCGGCCCCGGCTACACCTTCGAGGACGAGATCAACGAGCACAAGATCGTCCGCGGGGCTCTGGCGATGGCGAACTCCGGGCCCGACACCAACGGATCCCAGTTCTTCATCGTCACCACCGAAGCCGCACCCTGGCTCGACGGCAAGCACACCGTCTTCGGCCAGGTGACCGAGGGGATGGGGGCGGTCGACTCGATCGAGGGCACCGAGACCAGCGCGGGCGACCGCCCGACGACGCCCCAGGTGATCGAGCGCGTGGACCTGTCGTAGGGACTCCTAGGGACAATTCCCTATGGAAGTCCGCCCGCCGCGCCGTCAACCTGCGGCGCATGAGCCTTCGCCTTGCAGCGCGACGAACGAAAGGACTCGTTGTGAACGACTCGGCAATCGTCTCCGCCACCGACCTGGACCGGGTCTTCGGCGAGGGGCCCAGCGCCGTGCGGGCGCTGGACGGCGTGTCCATCGACCTTCCGCGCGGCAGGTTCACCGCGATCATGGGGCCCTCGGGCTCCGGCAAGTCGACCCTCATGCACCTGCTCGCCGGGCTCGACCGCCCCACAGCGGGCGAGGTGGTGATCGACGGCGTCCGCCTCAGCGAGCTCGACGACGCCGAGCTCACCCAGCTGCGTCGCGACAAGATCGGCTTCGTCTTCCAGTTCTTCAACCTGCTGCCGGTGCTGACGGCGAGGGAGAACCTGCTGCTGCCGCTCTCGCTCGCGGGCCGCGATCCCGATCCGAGGCTGTTCGAGGAACTGGTGGCGGCGGTCGGAATCGGCGATCGGCTCGAGCACCGGCCCTCGGAGCTCTCCGGCGGCCAGCAGCAGCGGGTGGCAATCGCCAGAGCCCTGGTCTCGAAACCAGCCGTCGTCTTCGCCGACGAGCCCACGGGCAACCTCGACTCGAAGTCGGGCGACGACGTGCTCGCACTGATGCGCGAGGCAGTGGATCGGTTCGAGCAGACCGTGGTCATGGTCACCCACGACGCCAGCGCTGCCGCGATCGCCGACCGGGTGGTGATGCTGGTGGACGGGAAGGTCGTGCGCGATGAGGAGGCGGGCAGCGCCGAGGAGATGCACGATCTGATGAAGCAGGTCGCCGCTTGACCTCGATCGCGATCCGCAGCCTCGTCTCCCACAAGCTGCGGGCGGTTCTCACCGGCTTGGCGATCCTGCTCGGGGTGATGATGGTCGCCGCCACCTACGTCCTCACCGACACCATCGAGCAGTCATTCGACGACATCTTCGTCGAATCGAACAAGGGCATCGACGCGGTCGTCACCTCGAAGGAGACCGTCGAACAGGACGACGGCCAAGAGCCTCCGATCAGTGCCGGCCTGCTGGCAACAGTCCAACGGGTTGAGGGAGTGGAGGAGGCCAGTGGCAACATCGACGACCCGCAGGTGGCGATCATCGATAAGGACGGCGATCCGATCGGCGGCCACGGCGCACCTACCTTCGCCCTCTCCGCCCGACCCGACCGCTTCGACTCGCTCACCTACCGTGAGGGCCGCCCGCCCCAGAACGACGACGAGGTGGTGATCGACAAGCAGGCGGCGGAGAGTGGCGGCTTCGAGCTCGGCGAACAAGTCACCCTCGCCGGTAAGGAGCAGGCGAAGCCCTACACCCTGGTCGGGATCGCCACCCTCGGCGATGTGGACTCGTTCGGCGGCGCAAGCCTTGCTGAGCTGACACTGCCGGAGGCGCAGCGGATCACGGGCAAACAGGGGGCGCTCGACGAGATCAGCGTCGCCGCTGCCGACGGCGTCTCCCCTGAGTCACTGGCCCGGCGGATCGAACGGGTGCTGCTGGCCTCGGCCGAGGTCGAGACCGGCCAGCAAAACACCGAATCCCAGCGCGAGGACGTCGACGAGTTCATCGGCATCCTGCAAACGGTCCTGCTCGTCTTTGCCGGCGTCGCCCTGTTCGTTGCGGCCTTCCTGATCTTCAACACCTTCTCCATCACGGTCGCCCAGCGAACCCGTGAGTTCGCGATGCTGCGCACGATCGGCGCAAACCGGCGCCAGATCATCACCTCGGTGGTGGTCGAGGCGCTGGCGATCGGCATTGTCGCCTCGGTGATAGGCCTCTTCGCCGGGATCGCCTTCGCGCCGGTGATCAGCGCCCTCTTCGACAGCGTCGGCATCGACCTGCCGAGCGAGGACACCATAGTGGCGAGCCGCACGGTGATCGTCGCTCTGCTGCTCGGCACCACGCTCACCCTCGGGTCGGCGCTGGTCCCCGCCCTGCGCGCCACCCGCGTACCTCCGGTGGCTGGGCTGCGGGAGGGAGCGGTGCTAGAGACAAGCGGCGAACGGCGACGGCGAGGGGCGGCGGGGGTCATCCTGACGGCGCTCGGGATCGTCCTCATCCTCCTCGGGCTCTTCGGGGTTCTCGATCCGGGCGAGGCCTGGGTCGGGATCGGCGCCGGCACTGTCTTCCTCGGGGTTGCCCTGCTCAGCCCGAGGCTGGTCCGGCCGATGGCCTCGGTGGTCGGGAGGCCGCTTGAGCGCTTCCGCGGCGTCTCGGGACGGATTGCGCGCGAGAACGCGATTCGGAACCCAGGGCGGACCGCGATCACCGCGGCCGCGTTGATGATCGGGCTGGCGCTGGTCTCCTTCGTCACCATCCTCGCGGCCGGCCTCAAGGGCTCGATCAACGACGCCATCGACAAGACGGTCACCGGCGAGCTGATCGTCTCCAACACTGACGGCTTCTCCGACATCCCGGTGCGCTCCGCAGACGCCGTCCGCGGAGTCGCAGGCGTCGAGACGGTCTCGCCCTTCCGCTACACGAAAGCCGAGGTCGAAGCAGAAACCGGCGACGGCCCCCTCACCCTGATCGACACGGCGACGATCAACGAAGTAGCAACTCTCGAGTGGGAGCAGGGCTCGCCCGAGACCCTCGCCGGCCTCGGCCCCACCGACGCCGTTGTCGACGAGAAGTGGGCGGACAAGAACGGCCTCGAGGTGGGCGACACCTTCGCCACCACCACCGCCTCGGGCGAGAGGATCACCTACACGGTCCGCGGCAGCTTCACCGACAACGCCGACTTCTTCGGCGGCTACATCGCCTCGGACGTCAACGCGGTCGCCTACGGCGAGGCGGAGAACGCCACCAACCTCTTCGTCAAGCTTGCCCCGTCCGCCGACATAGGGGGGGTCCATGGTGAGCTCGATGAGCTGCTCGACGCCGGCTTCCCGACCGCCAAGGCCGAGAACCAAGAGGAGCTCAAGGACTCGATCTCGAGCCAGCTCAACCAACTGCTCGGGGTCGTCTACGCACTGCTCTTCCTCGCGGTGATCGTCTCCCTGTTCGGGATCGTCAACACCCTCGCGCTCTCGATCTACGAGCGCTCCCGGGAGCTCGGCCTCCTCCGCGCGGTCGGGATGTCGCGGCGGCAGGTCCGGCGAATCGTCCGCTACGAGGCGGTGATCACCGCCCTGATCGGCGCCGTGCTCGGCGCAATCCTCGGGGTGATCTTCGCGGTCCTGGTCAGCCGGCCGCTCGCCGAAGAGGGCTTCACCCTGACCATTCCTGTGCCCACCTTGTTGCTGCTCTTGGTGCTGGCGGCGATCGCCGGGGTCCTCGCTGCGATCGGCCCGGCGCGGCGGGCCGCCCGGCTCGATGTGCTCCAGGCGCTCGCCTACGAGTAGGCCCGCGAGCGAGCGGGTAAGACGGCGAGGCGATGGCCGAGCGGACGATCCTGATCACCGGCGCCACCGACGGGCTCGGCAAGGGGCTGGCGGAGCGGCTGGCGCCGAGCGGCGCCCGGGTGCTCCTCCATGGCCGCGACGAGGCCAAGGGCGAGCGGCTGCTCGATCAGCTCGGTCCGAGCGCCACCGGCGAGCTCGAGTGGCGCTGCACCGACCTCTCCTCGCTCGATCAGGTCTCGGCGCTCGCCGACCGGGTGATGGAGGAGGAGCGCCTCGACGCGCTGGTCAACAACGCCGGGCTCGGCAGCGCCGAGCCCGGAGGCGGCGAGCGGCTGGAGAGCGAGGATGGCCACGAGCTCCGCTTCGCGGTCAACTACCTCGCCCCGTTCCTGCTCACCCGGAGGCTCCGCCGCTGCTCGAGCGCTCCGCCCCCTCGCGGATCGTCAACGTCGCCTCAGCCGGGCAGGCGCCGATTGACTTCGACGATGTAATGCTCGAGCGCCGCTACAGCGGCGTCCAGGCCTACTGCCAAAGCAAGCTCGCCCTGATCATGTTCACGCTCGACCTCGCCGAGGAGCTGAACGGGACCGGGGTCAGCGCCAACAGCCTCCACCCGGGCACCTACCTGCCGACCAAGATGGTCAGGGCGGCCGGGGTGAGGCCGGTCACTCCCCTGGAGGAGGGGATCGAGGCGACCCTTCGGCTGATCGAGAGCCCCGAGCTCGAGGGCAGCAGCGGCCGCTACTTCGACGGCACAGCCGAGTCGGCGCCGCATCCGCAGGCATATGACCCCGAAGCACGCCGGCGGCTGCGCGAGCTCTCCGAGGAGCTCACGGGCACGCATGTCCCTGGGTGACAAATTCCGCGAGCTGTTCGGGGTCGGGAAGGACTCCCTCCATCCCGACGGGCTCGCCGAGCTTGTGGTCGGCGATCCCGCTTACGACGACTGGGAGGTGGTCCGGGACTTCGACGACCTCGAGACCGGCAGGGCCTGGCGCCAGCAGCTCACCGACGCCGGCCTCGACGCGGTACTGACCGCCGACTATCCCCCCAACCAGTTCGGCCGCGGCGACATCGCCCTCCGGGTCCCACCCGGGAAATGGAGCGACGCGAACGAGCTGCTCGAGCCTGAGCCCTAACTAACCTGCTGCCCGTTCCCCTGAACGGCTAGCCACAGGCCACCGAACTCCTCGACGTTGTGGCACTCGACCACACCGGGGCCCTCGTGGGCGTAGTAGTAGAGGGGATGGCCGTCGTAGGTCACCTGGGTGGTGCCGTCGTCGCGCTGGGTGGTTCCGAGGAGACCCGCCTCGGCACCGGCGCCGGCCTCGGGCGCGCCCTCCGTCAGCACGGGCGGCCAGGCCTCGGCGCAGGCCCCGTTGCACTCGCTCTTCGACCCACTCTCCTTGTCGAAGTAATAGATCGCCTGGTCGTCGCCGCCGAAGAGGACGTCTCCGTACTGGGAGTCCGCGGTCTTGATCGTCGTCCCCGCTCCGGTTCCGGCCCCGGATGGAGGCGCGGTCGTCGTCGGCGCGGCGACCTCGGTTGTGGCGCTCGTGCCGCCCGCCGCGCTCTCGGAATCATCGTCGTCGTCGCCGCAGCCGGCGATCAGGAGCCCGGCCGCGACCGTGGCGATCGTCAGGAATCTCATGGTCGTCAGTCCCTCCTCCGCCAGGAGCGTTACGTCTGCCGAGCACCGTCTCACCGGAGGCTTAAGCGGAGGTCAATAGACTGCCGCCGATGCCCGAGGGCGGCAAAGGAGTTGGCGCCGGCGGGGTCCCGCCTCGATTCCTGACCGAGGAATCCCCGGATCGGAAGTTCCCCGATGGCGGGATGCCCGCGCTCCAGGTTCTGCACCTGATCCAAGGGGACCTGTTCCTCGACGGCGACCCGCAGCGCAACCTCGCCACCTTCGTCACCACCTGGATGGAGGACGAGGCGCGGGAGCTGATCGCCGAGAACCTCCACCGCAACTTCATCGACCACGCCGAGTACCCGCAGAGCGCCGAGATGGAGCAGCGCTGTATCCGGATGCTCGCCGACCTCTTCCACGCACCGGGGGAGACGACCGGCGCCCGGACCCAGGGCTCATCGGAGGCGATCATGCTCGGCGCCCTGGCCCTGAAGTGGAAGTGGCGAGGCAGGCGCGAGGCGGACGGCAAGGCCACCGACCGCCCGAACCTCGTCTTCGGCGGCGACGTCCACGTCGTCTGGGAGAAGTTCTGCCGCTACTTCGACGTCGAGCCGCGGATCGTGCCCCTGCAGGAGGGCAAGTACACGATCGGGCCCGAGGACGTCGAGCCCCACGTCGACGAGAACACGATCGGGGTCGCCGCGGTGCTCGGCACCACCTTCACGGGCCACGCGGATGACATCGTCGGAATCGACAAGCTGCTGCTGGGTCTGAGGGAGAAGGGGCTCGAGGTGCCGTTGCACGTCGACGCCGCCAGCGGCGGCTTCGTCTGGCCCTTCCTCTACCCGGAGACGAAGTGGGACTTCCAGCTCGACAGCGTCCAGTCGATCAACGTCTCCGGTCACAAGTTCGGCCTCGTCTTCCCCGGGATCGGCTGGATCGTCTTCCGCGACAAG